>NZ_JBQSVO010000125.1:0-10503 GCF_052376275.1 Pseudoalteromonas sp. AOP7-A1-14
TTAAGTACGTGGTAACTGAATCTTTTTTTCTTCACTTTGGCGATAAAGTACAATAGTGTGGCCAATTGTTTGCAATTTATGTGCGCCGGTTTCTCTGGTGATTGCTTCAAAAATTAAAGATTTAGTTTCACGATCGTCAGTCGGTACTTTGACTTTAATTAATTCGTGAATTTCTAATGCACTTTGAATTTCAACTAAAACACCTTCGGTTAGACCGTTGGCACCTAATAAAACCACAGGCTTTAGACTATGGGCTTGACCTTTTAAAAACTGCTTTTGTTTGTTAGATAATTTCATGTAGTTACAAATTTTACTGAATATGGCTTGAATTAAGGGTATTCTAACGCCATCTAGACAATATTACTAATTAGTTGCGTGTTAATTTATGGCAAATAAAAAACATTCGGCCAGTTCACAGCGTTGGTTGAAAGAACATTTTGATGATCAGTACGTTCATGAGGCCCAAAAGAAGGGATGGCGTTCTCGAGCAGTATTTAAACTTGATGAAGTTCAAAAAAAAGATAAATTATTGCGCCCCGCGATGACGGTAGTTGATTTAGGGGCCGCGCCGGGTAGTTGGTCGCAATACTTAGCTGAAAAGGTGGGTGATAAAGGCCAAGTTATTGCATGTGATATTTTGCCTATGGACTCTTTAGCGGGCGTTGATTTTTTACAAGGTGACTTTCGTGAAGAAGCAGTGCTTGATGCGTTATTAAAACGTATTGATGGTAAAAATGTAGATGTGGTGCTTTCAGATATGGCACCAAATATGAGTGGTAATAGCTCAGTTGATCAAGCTGGTAGCATGTATTTAGTAGAGTTAGCGCTGGATATGTGCAACCAGGTATTGAAGAAAAACGGTGCATTTATAGTCAAGGTTTTTCAAGGTGAAGGCTTTGAGCAATACTTAAAAGATGTCCGAAATAGCTTTAAAACAGTGAAGATACGTAAGCCCGACGCATCACGAGCACGATCACGTGAAGTATATATAGTAGCGACAGGCTACAAACTGTAGTACAGTTGTCAGGCGTTAAGATGAATTTAAATTAATTGGATACAAGAGGTTAACCCCTTGAGCGATATGGCGAAAAATCTAATACTCTGGCTGGTTATTGCAGTTGTGCTAATGTCAGTCTTTCAGAGCTTTAATGGCGGCGATCAAGTTGATCGTCAAACTAGTTACAGTCAATTTGTAAAAGAGGCACGTAGTGGCTCTATACAAGAAGTATCTATTGAACGTACCAGCGGTACGATCACAGGTATTAAATCAAGCGGCGAACGTTTTCAAACGATTATGCCAGTTTATGACAAAGATATTTTAAATGATTTGCTTAAAAGTGATGTAAATGTCAAAGGGGTTAAACCCGAAGAACAGTCATTCTTAACCAGTATTTTAATTTCTTGGTTCCCAATGTTGCTGCTAATAGGTGTTTGGATATTCTTCATGCGTCAAATGCAAGGCGGTGGCGGTAAAGGTGCAATGTCATTCGGTAAAAGTAAAGCACGCTTAATGAGTGAAGACCAAATTAAGACCACTTTTGCTGATGTTGCTGGTTGCGATGAAGCCAAAGAAGACGTTACTGAGCTGGTGGACTTTTTACGTGACCCATCAAAATTCCAAAAGCTCGGTGGTAGTATTCCTAAAGGCGTATTAATGGTTGGTCCACCTGGTACGGGTAAAACCTTACTAGCTAAAGCCGTTGCCGGTGAGGCAAAAGTACCATTTTTTACTATTTCAGGTTCTGACTTTGTAGAAATGTTTGTTGGTGTTGGTGCATCACGTGTACGTGACATGTTTGAACAAGCTAAAAAAGCCGCACCCTGTATCATCTTTATTGATGAAATCGATGCCGTTGGCCGCAAACGTGGCGCTGGTATGGGTGGTGGTAATGATGAGCGTGAGCAAACACTAAACCAAATGCTCGTTGAAATGGATGGTTTTGAAGGTAATGAAGGTATTATCGTAATTGCTGCGACTAACCGCCCTGATGTGCTGGATCCGGCATTACTTCGTCCAGGTCGTTTTGACCGTCAAGTTGTGGTTGGCTTACCTGACATCCGTGGCCGTGAGCAAATCTTAAAAGTACACATACGTAAAGTGCCATTAGGCGACAACGTAGAAGCGAGTGTTATTGCTCGTGGTACTCCAGGCTTCTCTGGTGCTGATTTAGCAAACTTAGTTAACGAAGCCGCACTTTATGCTGCTCGAGGTAATAAGCGTGTCGTTAGTATGGCTGAGTTTGATGCCGCTAAAGATAAAATCATGATGGGCGCAGAGCGCAAGACCATGGTGATGAGCGAGCAAGAAAAAGCGATGACGGCATACCACGAAGCGGGCCACGCAATTGTTGGACGCTTCGTACCAGAGCATGATCCTGTTTATAAAGTATCGATTATTCCTCGCGGTCGCGCTTTAGGTGTCACGATGTACTTGCCTGAGCAAGACCGTGTTAGCCATTCAAAAGAATTGCTTGAATCGATGATCTCTAGCTTATACGGTGGTCGAATCGCTGAAGCACTTATTTATGGTGAAGAAAAAGTCACCACTGGTGCCAGTAATGATATTGAACGTGCAACTGACATCGCGCGTAAAATGGTGACACAGTGGGGTTTAAGTGAAAAATTAGGGCCGTTACTTTACGCTGAAGATCAAAATGAAATGTACATGGGTGGCGGTGGCCGTTCTATGAGCATGTCAGATGAAACAGCAAAAGTAATTGATACTGAAGTTCGCTTACTCTCAGATCGTAACTACGAACGCGCTGAAAACATTCTAAAAGAAAACATCGATATTCTACATGCAATGAAAGATGCATTAATGAAGTATGAAACAATCGATGCCAAGCAAATTGACGATTTAATGGCTCGTGAACCGGTTCGTGAACCGCGTGATGCCCATGACCGTCGTGATGATGATTCAGACAAGAAGCCACCTGCAGAAGAAGCTAAAGAAGCAGAGGCAATTGCTGAAAAAGACGATAAATCAGCAGAAAAAGATGAAACAAATCTTGATGATAAAGCTGAATAAACGTTAAAATAGCTAATCCAAAAGCCCCGCTGGTCGGGGCTTTTTTGTAATTAATTTAATAACGTATAAGTATCAATGCAATGGATGTATTGAAGGTGATAAATGACCATTGTTAGCTTACCCCGAGGCCGTTCTTTACACCTCGATACCCCAGTGATTATGGGGATTTTGAATGTCACTCCTGATTCCTTTTCAGACGGTGGTCGATACTATAAGACCGACAACGCTGTCATTCAGGCTAAAACTCTCTTAGACGATGGCGCAACTATTCTTGATATTGGTGGTGAATCTACGCGACCCGGGGCTCCTAGTGTAAGCCTCGAAGATGAACTAGCCCGTGTGATCCCAACGATTAAAGCAATACGCAATCATCAAAACAGTAAGTTGAACGATTGTATTATTTCCATTGATACCAGTAAAAGTGAAGTGATGCGTCAAGCCATTGAAGCGGGTGCTGATATCATTAATGATGTGCGGGCATTGCAAGAGCCAGGTGCGCTCGAAGTGGTTGCAGCCTTTTGTGATGTGCCTGTGTGTTTGATGCATATGCAAGGGCAGCCAAGCAGTATGCAAAAAAGCCCACTTTACGATGATATATTTAAGCAGATAAAGCAATTCTTTGCCGAGCGCATAAAGGCGTGTGAAACAGCGGGCATTCAGCACGCACGGATTATCCTCGATCCAGGCTTTGGATTTGGCAAAACCTTGAGCCATAATTACCAGCTACTGGCTAAATTTAATGATTTCAACAGTTTTAATTTACCGGTATTAGCAGGGTTGTCACGTAAGTCCATGCTAGGTAATTTATTAAATAGACAAAGTGACGAGCGTTTAGCAGGTAGCTTAGCCGGGGCGCTTATTGCGGCGCAAAATGGCGCAAAAATTATACGTGTACATGATGTAAAAGAAACCGCAGATGCGCTTGCTGTTTGGCAAGCATGCGAACAAGGAATTAAAGATGAGCAGAATTAGAAGATATTTTGGTACCGATGGTGTGCGTGGCATGGTTGGCGAGTACCCAATAACCCCAGAGTTTGCATTGAAGCTAGGCTGGGCTGCAGGGCGGGTGCTTTCTAAAAATGGCACTAAAAAAGTAATTATTGGTAAAGATACTCGTATTTCTGGTTATATGTTAGAGACTTCACTTGAGTCTGGTTTAATTGCTGCAGGTATTGATGTGGTATTACTTGGGCCTATGCCAACTCCTGCTGTTGCTTATTTAACCCAAACGTTTCGTGCCGAAGCGGGCATTGTGATCAGCGCTTCACATAATCCTTATCATGATAATGGTATTAAATTCTTTTCTGGAGATGGTTTAAAGCTTGCAGATGACGTTGAACTTGAGATAGAAGCCATGCTGGATGAGCCAATGAGCTGTGTTGCCTCTGATAAGTTGGGTAAAGCGAGCCGACTAGGAAGTGCCGATGGTCGTTATATTGAGTTTTGCAAAAGTCAATTCCCACAAGGGCTATCCTTAGAAGGGCTAAAAATCGTATTAGATTGCGCTAATGGCGCGACCTATCATATTGCGCCTTTAGTAATGCGTGAACTAGGTGCAGAAGTGATTTGCCATGCCTGTGAGCCTAACGGCGTCAATATTAATGCTGATTGTGGTGCAACTCACGTAGATACTTTAAAACGTAAAGTGCTAGAGCTGGGGGCCGATGTGGGTATTGCTTATGATGGCGATGGCGACAGAGTGATGATGGTTGACCATAATGGCCGCGTATTTGATGGTGATGATATTGTTTATATTATTGCTTGCCAAGCTGCCCGTGATGATATGCTCGGTGGCGGTGTGGTTGGTACGGTAATGTCAAATATGGGGCTTGAAAATGCCTTGAAAGAAAAAGGCATTGAGTTTGCTCGAAGCCAAGTGGGTGACCGTTATGTGATGGAGCTACTGCAAGAAAAAGATTGGAAAATTGGCGGGGAGAGTTCAGGGCATGTCTTGAACCTTGATTTGATAAGTACTGGCGATGGTATTATTTCAAGTTTACAAGTATTAGCGGCAATGGTGGCGCAGAACCGTACTTTAAAAGATTTAGGCGCAGGTTTTACTAAATACCCAATGAAAATGATCAACGTGCGCTATACCAAGGGTACAGACCCTACAACAGCTCCTGAAGTACTTGCTGCAGTTGCTGATGTTGAACAAAAACTGGCAGGTAAAGGACGTGTTTTATTACGTAAGTCGGGTACCGAACCGGTTGTACGGGTGATGGTAGAAGCAGCACAGGAAAGAATGGTACTCGATAGTGCACAAAAAATTGCTACAGTTGTCGAATCTATGAGCAAACAAACTGGTTGATAACAATAACCTCTTGTAACTTTGGGTGAGTCGAGTTAATATCTCGCCCGCTTTCTAATGTGGAGTGGAAAAATGGCAACACGCAAGCCAATGGTCGCAGGCAACTGGAAGATGAATGGCTCATTAGAGCTGGTCACGGAATTGTCAAAAGCAATTAACAACGTAAAATCAACAGAATTGGACGTTGTGGTATTTCCACCCTTTCCATTATTAACAGCTGTGGTTGATAGTGGTTTAACAACCGGTTCGCAAACTGTTTCTCAGCATCAAGCTGGCGCATTTACCGGTGAAGTGGACGCTGAGCTTATTAAAGCATTAGGGGCAACATACACTTTAGTTGGTCATTCTGAGCGCCGCAGCATATATGGTGAAAGTAATGACGTTGTGGCTGACAAATTCTCTCGTGCACAACAAGTAGGTTTAACGCCTATTTTATGTGTAGGTGAAAGTGAACAGCAGCGACAGCAAGGTGAGACTGAATCAGTGGTTGGCGCACAAATTGATGCGGTAATCGACAAATTAGGCCTAGCAGCATTGAAAGATTCTGTGGTAGCATACGAGCCCGTTTGGGCCATTGGCACAGGTCAGACTGCATCGCCTGAACAAGCACAGCAAGTGCACAAATTTATCCGTGACAAAATTGCTGCCAATGACAGTGATTTAGCACAAGGGCTGACTATCCTTTATGGTGGCAGCGTTAACGAAAAAAATAGCGAATTATTATTTGCACAAGCAGATATAGACGGCGGACTTATTGGTGGCGCTAGTCTAAAAGCAGACTCATTTACTGCCATCTGTGAAAGTGCAAAAGGGACCGTATAAGATGTACGAAATTTTACTAGTAGTTTATTTAATTGTCGCTTTAGCTTTAGTGGGTATGGTTTTAATCCAACAAGGTAAAGGCGCTGATATGGGGTCTTCATTTGGTGCTGGCGCGTCAGGAACTGTTTTTGGTTCTTCAGGTGCGGGTAACTTTATGACTAAAGCTACAACAACTTTAGCAACAATCTTTTTTGTGTTAAGCCTTGTATTGGGTAACTTAACGACAGGGCAAATTAAACAGACAGACGAGTGGGAAAATCTTGAAGCAGCACCGGCTGTAGAAACAATTACTCCAGCAGATGATGATGTGCCTGTTAGTGATAGTAAAGAACAAAGCTCTGACGTACCAAATTAGTTTAGTGAACACTAAACAAGTTAGATGATATATTCCTCAAATAAATTATAGAATTTAACATCTAAAGACAAAGTTTTAAAATGCGGTTGTGGTGGAATTGGTAGACACGCTACCTTGAGGGGGTAGTGCTTTAGGGCGTGGGGGTTCAAGTCCCCCCAACCGCACCATATTCAAGGCCTATAATTCAATGAATTACAGGGCTTTTTTTATGGAATTCAATATAAATCAGCGATAATTTTAATTTATTAGATAGTATCGGTGCATCTCAGCTACTTCATTACCACCTACATTACCATCGTGTTTTTTTAGCATTTTGATGCTTGTCCGCCATTCTTTGCAATCCAGTTTAAATTTACACTTGCTGCGATTAGTTGACTTGCATATGTGCTTATAGACTTTCCAATACTTAGGTACTTAATACCTGCATACCAGTGGATTTATAGTGAGGCTTAACGAATATTTTGTTAAGCGGGGCTAAAGAGAATGTTCCTCAGGAAAATTTATATTTTTAATGACAGGCTCACGACAAAACGGCGGCCAAATTCTTCGATTTTCATTAAGGAACTAGTGTTGTTAGTTTTGGCGCTGCGGGTAAGGGTTTCATTGGTGACATTAAATACATCTAAGCGAAGACTCGCGCTGGTTGAGTAAAACCAGCTGAAACTTAAGTCGGTACTGGTGTGATCTTCAACATAGGTATCAGCGTTATTACTGATATCTCGATGTTCTAAAAAGTCACTACGATAGTTTATATTAATTGCGGCTTGCCATTTATCATCACTGACTAAAAAGCGCAGGTTACCAGCCCAATCTGAGACCCCTTCAACAGCAAAGTTATTTGCATTTGGGGTTATAACGTCAGCATTTGTTATATGAGTTAGGTTTGCAGATAATTGGCTTTGTAAAAACCATGGGCTGTATGGCGGCAGCTGCCATTGTGAACTAGCCTGCAAACCATTCACTGTCGCTTCGCCATTGTTACTATGTTGTAGTGAAATATAATTTAGCCCTTGATAGTTAATCGTTTTAGTTTGTTCGACTATAAAATTATCCATATTATGATTAAATGCTAGAAGCTGTAGGCTTGAGTCCTCTTGTAACCAATTAACTGAAAGTGTACTGGTATTAGCAATAACGGGCTCTAAATTTGGGTTACCCAGCTCGGCATAGGGTAAACCACCGGAGTTTACATGCAGCTTGGGATTAAGGTCCGAATAATTAGGCCGATTAATAGAGCGGCTATAACTTGTTCGCCATTGCCAATATACTGATGGTTGCCACTTAATATTAATTGAAGGTAGCCAGGTATTATGATGATGGTAGTGATTCAAAGGTGCTAACTCACCATCAGTTGTAAGCTGAGCGCCTTGCGTTTTATTTAATGTATCACTGTAACGTAGCCCTGCGTTTAAAGTAACGTTTGCTAATTGCCACTGCGAAGATAAATACCCCTCATTTGATTCAAAACTGACTTCATAGCTATTAAGGTGATCGTTATCACTAACATTTTTAAACGGTAAATTAATATCATAGAGCTGAAATAAATTGCTTTTTGGGATCAGCCACGATTGTACTTCTGAGTTTATAAAACCAGCATTAAAACCATTCTGTAAGGGTTCAAGCCAGCGGCCATCTAATTTAGGTAGAGCGTTTAAAGATTGGGCATCTAAACTAATATCTCTGCGGGTATAGCTATACTGTTGTGTTGAACTTAAAAAACCAAATTGTAAATGCTGAAAACCAGAATCAGTTGCACTTTCCCAGCTGCCATCAACTCCCCATTCACTCACTCGGTTAAGCACATTGATAGTTCGTTTACTCATTTGATTGATATGTGAATAGCTACTAACAAGGCCTAAATTCTGGTTAAAACGGTAGTCATTTACAGCGTCAGTTTGTAAATCAACGTAGGCATCCATAGGAGAAAGTGCAGCATGCACTCTTGTAATAGGATCTTTTGTTTCACTTTTTGCTTCACTACGGCTATAAAAAGGAGAAAGTGATAAGGGGATATATTCATTTGGTTGCCAACGCGCGTTAACTTGCACCGTTTGATTGGCATAATATAGGTTGGACTCTTCACGACTGGTTTTAGCATTTACATTATTAAAGTAGAACTCATCTATACTATTTTGTGGCGTTGAAATCTCGCCTATTGCACCCTGACTCTGAGGGTTTATGCCTAGTCTATGTTCATCAAACGAAAAGTCAGTATCGGACCTGAACCAAAGAGTGTTGAGCGTTAAATGATCAGAAACTTGCCATGCTAAAGCACCGTAATAAGTGGCGCGAGTGCGATCTTCCTCTTCAATGGTTATTACTAAACCATCTGTAGGCACTAAAATGTTATCGTCTAATTCTGGCCACTGATATTTACTCGGGGCATCACTATTGTCACCCCAGTGCCAGCTTTCAAACTGATATTGGTGTTGTAGGCGGTTTTCGTAGTTTATCTTGAAAATAACACCTATGTTATCGCTTTTGCCATTAGCGGTTAAACCGAAGCTCGGTTGAAAATTACGGTCACCTTCTAAAGTTGCTGCGGTTAACATTACTTCTAGATTATTTTCTTCATATGCCAACGGATCATCGCTTAATAAATTTACAGTTGACCCTATAGCGCCACTTGGCAAGATTGGATCTGTGGTTTTAAATACCGTGATATTTGAAAATAACCCAGCGCTGAAAATATCAAACCTATGTTGCTGCCCATACTGATTTGAGTTACGTACATTTTCTGTATTAGCTAGGCGGCGGCCATTAAAAAGCGTTAGTTGGTATTCAGGACCTAACCCCATGGCATTAATGTTAAGTGCTTCACCTCGATCACGAGTGATACTCAAACCTGGTACGGCTTGTAATGTTTCGGCTAGGTTTTCGGCTGGTAATTGTTTCAGCATAGCACCTATAGCAACTTCACTCTCACCGGCATAATCACTTTTTACTTGTTGCGCATAACTTACAGCCTGCTGGTAGTTTGTATTAGAAATCTGTGTAGGGTGAACTTTAGGTAACTGACCGATCACCGTGACTTCTTCTAATAATTTATCTTTTGTAACTGATGGAGACACTTTTTTTGAGGTTGGAGCATTAAAAATAACAATACCATCACTTGTTTTTAGCCAGCTTAATCGATGAGGTTTCAGTAATTTATTAAGTGTGCTTTCGAGCGTTATACCCTGGGTTGATTCTTGCGCCAAGCCCTTGAGTAATTGGGTATCGTAAATTAATGCCGTATTATATTGTTCTGACAAACGGGTAAGTTGCTCTATTAAACTTGAGTTCGTTGCCTTCGTTGTAAAACTAAAGCCTGTAAGTGCTACACATAATAAACAGCTTATACGTAACATCTATGAACGACCCTTCAATTTCATTAAACTTCTAGTGTGAATAGTTTAGATGACTAACTTATGACAATGGCCTAAATTGAGGTGTAAATATAACCAACTATTGTTCAATAGGAGTCAATACAACACTGTCGTCAAAATTATTAATTTCAAGCTGGTTTAATTGTGCTATTAATTTAGCTGCACCCACAATATCGGTAGTTTTAAAACGTCCGCTAACACGCAAGTCAGTATCAACATTATTTAACACTAATGGTTTTTTGGTATAACGATTAAGCTGAAAAACTGCATCGTTGATTGTTACATTTTCTAAATCTAGCCAGCCTAGTTGCCAGTCAGGTTGCGTTGTTTTAAATGTAGTAACAACAATATTATTATCGGTGACACGTGCACGTTGACCTTTAACTAGTTCCACTTGTTGTGAGTTATCTGATGTATTTACAGCAACTGTGCCATTAAACACATCAATGATGGTTTCATTAAGTGTTTTATCAACATTAAAAGCGGTACCTAACACGCTGATAATTGCGTTGCTAGTATTAATAGTAAATAGGCGCTGTTCGTCACGCTTTACTGAAAAGAATGCTTCTCCTTTACTTAGGGTCGCCTGCCTGGTTTTACCATTTTCCTTATACTGTAA
>NZ_JBQSVO010000126.1:0-10392 GCF_052376275.1 Pseudoalteromonas sp. AOP7-A1-14
TAATATAGCTAGCCACTCATCCAGGTCTATTTGTGACCAGTCTATTTCTGCTATTTTATCAAGAGGCACACCGGCGCAACTAGGCTCCAATGCTGTTCCAAAGTCCAAACCTAGTTGTGGGCGTACTTGCTCCTGTATTATCCTTGATAACGGAGAGTTAAAGCAGCAATACGCTTGATGCTTCTCAACACAGACACCAAGCGCTTTTGATTCGCAATATGATCCAACGTAAGTACAACTATCTGTCGCTCTCTTTGCGTTCATTTCAAGCTCCTCTGGTTCACATGCGTAAACCATTTGAATAACTGCAATTGCAACTACGTAGGCAGTGTAGACGTTCATAGCCCCCTTTAGCATTGACGCTGCTTGTTTTGCCATTTCCTCGGATGCTTGTTTTGCTGCTTTGTTAGCTGCGGCTGATGCAGCTGCTTCCGTACTTTTATCCTCTATAAAGTTGCTCATTATTTCTTGGAGCATTTCTTGAGCTTTTTCCTTTAGCTGATCCATAAGCTCATCTTTTAACTCTTCAATTGGAGAGAAAAAATCACCTACTGCACCTGAAATGTTATCCATGTAACTCGTAAATGGAGATGATACGTCTGACCAAGCATTCATAACCGGCTCGCGCAAACTTTGATAAGAGCTTTTAATTATGTTGTCTTTGCCAAGCGATAATATGGCCCCATCCAACTTTGGTACTTGGCTAATCATCATCAAATAATCCGACATATTTATATTCTTTGGCTTTTCACAGCAATCTGAAACTCCACCAACCGCTATTTTGCAAGTACCAGCCTTTCCTGCAAAAGCAGAGCAACCTAAGTCTATGTTTTCATCGCCACCCTCTTCAGTGGCCCCGCCAGTACACTCCATATCCTGTGTCATGAACTGAGCTGCATTTAATAAAGCGGTTGCTTTAGCAAAGTTATCTGCTTGATTTTGGGTTGCGTTAGGATCAAGGCAGTCATCTCCCATACACCTAATGGGGCCAGAGCATTGGTATTCGGTATTCTTTTCTACGGTTTCAGCTGTTACAGTACTACCACAATCCCATACTTCTTCTTTTACGTAGCAAGCTCCAGACTTACCCGCCGCACCATCAACACAGGTAGAGCTTATAAAGCCACATTGAGGATTATCTTCAAATTCAGTACATGTGTTTAAAATATTACCCTCGTTGTGGGGGCATTGCTCATTGCCGTGAATATCAATCCAACAATCCATTTATTTTTAGGTCCAATGCTCAGCAAATCAAAAACATGGGTTTAGGTCCAATGCTCAGCAAATCAAAAACATGGGAATATGAAAATGAGTACAGATCTATTTTCAACCCAAATCATGAGAGAGACATAAAATCACACATCGAATTAACTCAAAATATCGACCTCTTAAAAGGCCTTGAGTTAAAACATGATTGTGAGTGCTTATCTTTAGAAGAAGATGAAATAACAGATATATATTTTGGCGTAAACATGCCAGATGAGCATAAGAAAGAAATAAAAAGGCAAGTAAAAAAGGGGCCATTTACTCCTGAATTTTGGACAGCATCTATTTCAGACAAAGATTATAAGATGCTATTTCACCGATACAAATAAATAATTAAATTGGAATACGAATTAATGGAAATACCAAACATCCTTGTAAAAGACGCAGCAGACCAGTTTAAGAAAGCCTGTAGGCAGTGGAAGAGGTAGAAGAAGGCGTCGTATTACCTCTTATTAATTTGGCAACTGTAGCGATCGAACTTTACTTAAAGTCACTTTCGGCTGATGAAGTTAGAACACCTATTGATAGTGGGAGCTCCTGTATTGAAGAGCTTTATGCGAAAGCAAAAAGCGTAGGTGGAAATGGTCACGGCTTAATGAAGCGTCTGGAAGTGATTCCAGAAGCCTTCCAAAAACGATTGATATCCGCTTACAAAGCTGAATTCGGTGGATGCATTAAAGCTGTTCTGAGTCAATTTGAAGGAGCCTTTCAGGCAAGCAGATACCCGTACGAAAAGGGCAACGATTTCGGTAACTTTACCATCGACGATTTAATTAATATGACAAATTTCTTGAGCCACTTCGTTGAGCTTGAGAGCAATTGAAAATCAAGAGCGCCCACAAACCTAATTGGAAAATAGGAGTAACCGCAAAGCATGAATAGCTTAAAAATATATCTGATCATGGCTGTGGTAGCTGCAACTAGCAGCGCTATTACTTATCACCTAACCAAACCTTCAGGTCTAGTTATACAAAAACCTGAAATGCTAGAGCTAGTTATTAATAAAAGGATGGTAAAAGATTACTGTGCAAAATATCTTCTTATTGATGTTAGAAAGAAATCAGAAGCCAAGGGCGAAGTTGCACAAGTTAAAATTAAAAATATTGATGGTTTAGGTGTTTCGATAGATGAAATGTATTGCGTTGCTAATGTTGATGTTTTGATTTTAAAGAACGACACAAATGTAATCACTACAACAGATGAAACATACTATTATGGCTTGTCAAATAGTCGAGACCTTACACTTAATGAGTTAACTAAAAAAGATATTGAATCAGTATTTGAACATTATGCTGAAAGCAATTAGTCATAATATTGGTGATTGGAATAGCTATTGGATAGATGCAGCGTCAGCTCTGCGTATGTCAGATGACAGATGACAGTATAATCGTGCTTGATCCTGTTAATAAAGACGTCATTGAACAAGGTGTTAAAACCTATGTAGGCGGTAACTGTACGGTTTCATTAATGCTGCTTGCTTTAGGTGGTTTATTTGAGCAAGACTTAATTGAATGGGTAAGCCCTATGACTTACCAAGCAGCTTCAGGTGCCGGCGCTCGTAATATGAAAGAGCTTATTGCTCAAATGGGCTCTATTCACGCAAGCGTTGCAGATAAGCTTGCCGACCCGCAAGCGGCCATTTTAGAAATAGACAAGCTTGTAACTGAGCAAATTGCATCAAGCGAGCTACCTCAAGATCAATTTGGCGTACCGTTAGCAGGCAGCTTAATTCCGTGGATTGATGTGCCTATGCCATCAGGGCAATCGAAAGAGGAATGGAAAGCGCAAGTTGAAGCAAATCTTAGCGTCGCATAACGAATGGGTTAAAGTCGTACCCAATGAACGTGATATCACCGCGACAGACTTAACACCCGTTAAAGTTACAGGCACATTGAATATCCCAATTGGTCGAATTCGTAAATTATCTATGGGCCCTGAGTACATCAGTGCGTTTACCGTGGGTGACCAATTACTATGGGGTGCTGCAGAGCCACTTCGTCGTATGCTACGCATTATTGTTGAAGGCTAAATGAGATTATATTTGAGCAAAAAACTTTGCTCAAATATTCTATAAAGGCTCTTTTACAGAGCCTTTACATCATTGTTTTACAGACCTTGTGTTTATTTTTGTTCAATGGGCAAATATTACACATTGGTGTATTAGGTAATTTATGCCGTAAACAACACATAATACGTGGGTACTCACTATTTTTAAGTCTAATTTTGCGACATAAAGGGTGTGGCAAAGTAGCGTCTTTAGCGAGTAATAATGTGTCTTTACTAAATAACTGGGTTAGTAAATTAAATTTAAATTCTTGAGCTAACGGCATCTCTGACAAATACCAATAAAAACAGTACGCAACATGACTATAAAATAACTTTTCTGACCCCGGCGACAGGGTACTTAGTTGTTTCACAATAGGGTTTATCAGCTTAACAAGTAACCGCTCTAGCAATGTGATGGGTAACTCAGTCGGTCTTTGAATTTGATCTTCTCTAAGTACTAAATAGAAACATTCTACTCGCCCCGTTTGATGATAAGTCCAATGCCAGTTTTTAAGGTTCATCGCAGCATGCAATACACTCGCTTGGCTTTTTAATGCGTATTCTAATAGTGGCGGAAGCAAAAAGCCGAAAAACCATTGGCCCCACATAGAATGTAATGCGCTAAAGTCGATTGATTCTTGTTGCTGTTGTTGATAGCTCTTAGAAAAAGTAACGAGTGCTTCTGTATAATGCGGTTTATTTAACCGTTGTGATAATGGTTGGCAGTTTTTGGGGAGAGGTTGATGTGGCTCAATAATTTTAAAATGCTGACTATAAAATGGAGCCTGTCGCTCCAGTAAAGAGTTTAGCTCAGTGGTATCGTGTAACGCCATGTATGTTTGTACTTTCATTATGCTGGGGTGGAAGTTTCTTCACAAAATTGCGTCTTTAAAGTGTATTTTATGCCGCCTCATACAGAGGCGGCATAATAGCAATTCGCAATAATGTCGAGTTACTTAGAAACTATATTGAGCAGTGATGCTAAAGTTTCGTGGTGCGCCATATTGAAACTGGTTATAAAAGCCTAATTGGCTGTAATAACGTTTATCGAATGCGTTGTCTAAATTAGCGCGCAATGTTAGTTGATCGTTTACATTGTATCTTGCCATTAATCGAACAAGCCCATAACTTTGCTGGCTAACCTCCACTGAGCTTCTATCTGGCTTAGTAACATCTCTGTGGATCTCACTTTGCCAATTAACACCAGCACCCAGTTGTAAGCCATTTACCCAGTTATCTAATTCATAGGTAGTGAAGAGCTTTACTTGATGTTTTGGGCTGGTGGTTGTTATTTTTTCACCATCAGGGTCTTCTGTTTCAAATTGACTATAACCAAAATAGACGTTCCATTGCTCATTGATTGAACCATTGGCTTCAAATTCGAATCCTTGTGTTTTAGTGCCATCAATACCGCGGTATATAGGAACCGTTGTTCCTGGTAAGGTTTCTCCCGTTGCTTCACCAACGTTATCTTGACGGATCTCAAACACCGAGAGTGAGGTGTCTAACGCTTCTTCAAATAAGCTGGCTTTAATACCTGCTTCATAGTTTTTTCCTTTAACAGGATCGAGGTAACTGCCATCAGCTTGCACTCTACTTTGTGGTGTAAAAATATCTGTGTAGTTGGCATACAGTGATACATTTTGCCCAATAGCATAGGTGGCGCCGACATAGCTGGTAAATTCATTATCAACTTCGTAATCATGAATGGTGCCAAAATTATCTTGGTCAGTTTCCCAATTATCAATACGCCCACCTATTACCATAGAAAGTGAGTCGGTTAACTCAATATCAGAGGCAAGGTATATTGCTTGTTGTTTTGTTTCTCCCCATGAGCCATACAGAACTTCATCGCTCCATGTAGGGGTCGGATATGTAAAACCTTTATCTCTAAAGTCACCTAAAGGTAGAGCCTCATCTAAAGAGCCATAATATGGATTGGCAAACTCTTGCTTCTGTTGATTTGCGCCAATTAGAATTTGTTGTGAGCGGTCAAAGAGGGTAAAGTGACCCGTTAATTTTAAGTCGAATGTATGTTGGGTTCGATTACCGTCAATAAATGCCAATGAGCCAGGTATCATACCTTCGTTGGTTATTGGATCTGGGTTACCTGTAGCCCATAACACATCAAATTCTAAATCGTTATCGCCATAGATGTAGCTTGCTTTGAGTTGCCAGTCATCACTAAAATTATGTTCAATCGTAGCAAAGCTATTCAACGCTTTGGTTTTGGATGACGCCCAACGTGGGGCTGTTGATATATGATGGCTGTAGTTAGTTCTATTGCCTTGGTTGTCGAATAACGGTAATCCGCCTGACATTGTGCCTTCAGGTTTAGTGTCTTGGTAGTCAGCACCTAACGTCAGTAATGTATTACGACCTATATCTGCTTCGATAATACCGTATAGGGTTTGTCGTTGCTGCTCGTAACGATGCTGATAGCTTTCACGATCTTGATACGCTACGACGACTCGACCTCGTACGCTTGCGTCTTGATTTAAGCCTCCCGATAAATCAACAATACCGCGTAACTGTTGCCATGAACCTGTACTTAGGCTTACGCTTGCTTGAAACTCTTCTGTCGGACGCTTACGAACTAAATTAATCGCAGCCGACGGGCTACCCGACCCCAGCATCAAACCTGTTGCACCGCGAACAACTTCTATGCGCTGATAAATTGCGCTATCCATCAAGTTGTCACCATAGTTAAAGCGAGTATCGTAGGTTGTTGCCACTCCGTCATATAAAATACTGCTTACGCCAATACCACGGGCGCTGATTGAATAGCGGTCGTTGTCAGAAGGTCGGGTATTAATCCCTGTTACGCTGCTCATCACTTCAATAACTGAGTTTAGTTGTTGATCTTTCATCGCTTGCTCAGTTACGACTGTGGTTGATTGTGGTGTTTCTAGAAATGACAATTCTAAACCCGTTGCTGTACTCATTTGCTCAACTTTATAGCCTCGGGCATTGCTTTGTTCACCAACGACTGTGAGTACTTCCATATCGCTATGCTTTTTTTGCTCGGCCTGTAAAGATTGGCTAAATATCGCTAAACAAGAAAGTGCGACAGGCGTGAGTTTAAAGTAGTTAGTCTTTTTCATTTTTATTCGTAGTCCTATTACGTATATAAATAGTGAGGCCTATGCTTAGGCCATTGTTATGTCATGTTGAAAGTCATGACTAGTTGCAAAATCATGCAGTGGGTTTTTGATATCCCCAGCAAAACGGAGATTTTTCTCTCTATCTTCAAGGTCAATCATCTGCTGATTATTATTCAATTGAATACGGTTTAAGCAGGTACGCGTAAAGCGAGCCTTAAATAAGTTGTAACGTGTATATTTTTCGGAAAATTGCGGTTTTTCATGCTGATACTGATAAACTTTATCAGCGACTAATTGCCAAAAACCATGTTCAGTTAAACAATTTTGTGCATCAAGCTGAGGTGCGATAAAGCGGAAAATACAGTCGAAAATATCCAGTAGTATATAGTTTAATTTCATGTCCTCTTCTAGGCACACCGCTAAGTTAGCAACATGACCAGGTAAAGGTGAATTGCCGTTTAGTATCGCGACTTCCTCACCGATATCTTTCATTAAAATGGTAACTGGTTGGTGTTCTTCTAAAACGAGGATCAGGTTTTCACCATGGGGCATAAACACTAAATCATACGCAAAGAACGCATGTAATAGAGGTTGTAAATAAAGATCCATTAATTTGCTTACCCACTCATTTGCAGTGAGTTGAGAGGTATTAATTAGTTCAACTAGTAAGCTATTTTGTTGGCTGTCTTGATGTAGTAAGGCAGCTAATGTCAGAAGTTGTTGGTTTTCTTTAACTAACGGTTCTCCCTGAAACGTTAAACTGAAAGGGCTTTCTCGCCAAAGTGCACTGAGCATTTTTTTATAAGGCGTATCTTTTTCTAAAGCTTGCTCGTAATATTTATGGTGATAACCAATTGCTACGGTTTCTCTTAAAACGATAAAGCGATTTTTAGCAAAGTATGGGTCGCTGTTCACAAGCTCAGCAACAAAGGTGTTTATTTCGGGCGTTCGGCTCATGTAATAAGGAGATAACCCGCGCATAAAGCCCATGTTCAATATAGACAACGCCGTTTTCACATAGCAACGCTTGTTGTTATCTAAGTTGAAGAATGTGCGAATCGACTGTTGTACCTGATAATCGTCTTCACTGTGACCAAGATAAACAAGTTGCTTACGAGCAAGATCAGCAGCAAAAATTCGGCTAATCTTTTCGCGCCACTGCCAAGGATGTACGGGCATAAAGTAATAGTCCTCAGCTTTTTTATCATGCTCAGCAATCATGTTATTAAATGCTGCAACTTGCTGGCAGCCTAATTCACTTTCAATAAAACGTTCGTAATTAAGCTCTTCAATCATTGCTAGGCTTGTGTTTACCCGCGCAACAGCTAACCAGACTAATTTCATTGGTTGACCACTTTCAGGTGTAAGAGCGTGGCAGTCATCCATATCAAAGCCAATACGACCATTGTTAGCAACAAATACAGGGTGGCCTTCAGTCATGGCCGCTTCAATTTGCTGATAGTCGCAATTTACCAGCTCTGAAACGGATTTATTTTGATGAAGCAATTTAAATGCTTTACTGTATAAAGTGCTGGTGATTTCCTCTAAATAAGTTGGTAAGAGGCTATCGGTAATACCTAAACGATCTTTTAGGGCAATAATGAGTGTTACTGCATCTAAATCTTGGATAGTGCCATCTAGTTTGCAGACAATTGATTCTGGCTGAATATGTAGGTGATCTAGTTGATAGCGGCGAGCACTAAAGTCATAACTTAAAAGCCCTTGGTTGCTCTCTAAGAATAACTGAAATTGCTGCACTGTTTGTTTTTTATGTTCTTTTGCAGCAATAGGTTCTATTAGTTTTTCATGGCTAAACTCACACAGTATTTTGGCGACTAAATGTTGATTAGCACCTTGCCATAAATATTCAGATAAATGTTGAGGGAATGAATTTTTAATGATTTCCATAATTAGTCTCCTTGTGTTGTTGCTGCTTCAAAGCTTGCTAGGTCAGCAAAACCTAGCCATGCATCTTTGTGTGTAAGGCGAACGATATGACTGCTCTGAATACCTATTTTTTTATTTAGCTTATGTACTTTTTGATTATTAATGTCAGGCTCGACAACTAATCGAGTAAAACCTAATTTAGATAAGATGAGTTTTGCTGTTGCTGTGATAGCACGCCGACTAAAACCACTTTGCGGGGTGATTACGGGGGCAAGTAAAAGGTGCATGCCACAATCACCTGGGTGGGTTTCAAAATGTTTACCGATTTCGCCAAACTGCGGTTCATACAATTCAATAAAAAAAGCAGGGGTCGCATCTTGATAAGCTATAAGTGCTAGTTTGTGAGATGCGGGAGCAAGTTCACTTTGGCGTTGCTCTGCATTCATGTGTTGCATTCCCCAAAAGTGGGCATAATCTTGAGCAAGCCAGCTATTTAACAAGGAGAAGTGGTTCTGTGTTTGGTAAATGTAAAAACGAAAGTCATCAATAGCGAAGGCGTCCGTGTTTATTCTTGCTTGGCACTGGCTAGCGAAGCTTTTACTGACCTCTGCGTGGTTACAACTGTTCACATAGCCTCCTGTGACATTGAAGCAGTTTTACTACGTGAGGGCGCAAAGCAGCCCTCTGTTTTAGGAATGCCAAACTGTTGGAAGGCGATGCGTTCTTCAATGCTGTAAGGCGCTTTACCTAATACTTGTTTTAATATGATGGCATTGCGATAACACGCCATTCCGAGATCTGGCGCTGTTAGTCCATGGCTGTTGAGGCCTAGGTTTTGTGCAAAAATACGACCTTGCTCATCAATGTTATAGGTACGTTTTACTTGTAACTCGCCGTTCTCATCGAAGTTTAATTTATGACGTAATGGTTCAATGAAGTTGGGTAACTGATATTGATAGCCTGTCGCCATTACAAGTGCATTAGTATTAAAGCTAAAATCTTGCTCTAGCTCGTTATGTTGGCATGAGAGGGCAAGTTTTTGGCCTTCTTGTTTAATGTTCGTTAATGAGGTATTCGTTAAAAGCTCGACTGAGAAATCGCAATTCAGTTTCTTTTGATAGAGCAAATCGTAAATATCGTTAATGAGCTCTGAATTAATTCCTTTATAAAGCGACTTTTGTGAGTGGATAAGTTGTTGTCGCTTTGCACTTGGTAAATTATGGAAGTAATCAATATACTCAGGCGATGTCATTTCGAGAGTAAGCTTGGTGTACTCTAAAGGAAAAAACCGCGGTGAACGCGTCAACCAGCGTAATTGGTAGCCAAATTTATCAATATCTAGCAGTAAATCATGGAAAATCTCAGCTGCACTCTGACCACTGCCAACAATAGTAACGTCAGATTTACTTTGTAACATTGCTTTGTTATTAAGGTACTGTGAAGAGTGAGTTATGTGCTTATCGGTCGGGCAAAATTCAGGTAGCCAAGGTTGGGTACCAGTACCAAGCACTAAATGTTTACAATAAAAATCTTGCACCTTGCCAGTCACTTTATCTTTGCCAGAGACACGATAACAGTCGAGCTGTTGCTCGTATTCAAGGTTTTCTACGTGAAAATTAAACTTGAGATTATTTAACTGGCGGCACACCCACTGGCAATACTGATTATATTCCTGGCGCGGTAAAAAGAAGTTTTCGCGAATATAAAACGAATACAATTTACCAGTCTGCTTAGCAAAATTTAAGTAACTGAACTGACTTGTCGGGTCTGCCATCGTCACTAAATCTGACATAAAAGGGGTTTGCAGACTCGCAGAGTCTAATAACATACCTGGGTGCCAATCAAATTTAGGGCGACTGTCAACAAATAGCGTCTTCAAATCTGAAAGTGGCGAAGAAAGCGCTGCTAAGCTTAAATTAAACGGGCCAACACCTATTCCGATTAAATCATAAATTTCTGGTTTCATTGTCTTTTCCTTAAGCTGTGCACAGTTGTTTGCTTTTGCAGTCGACCACATATTGTTCGCCAATTTTGCAAATTTCATTCAATACGTCGTCTATGCTGTCTATCGATGCGTGAGGGTTTAATA
>NZ_JBQSVO010000127.1:0-10306 GCF_052376275.1 Pseudoalteromonas sp. AOP7-A1-14
AACTAAAGGCAATATATTTTTGCAAAAAATACCGCCGAATTCGACGAGATTGAATTTAAGGTTATTAAGTTGTTCCTAATTACCTAAAACTCAATAGTGTTATATTTATGCGCCAATTCCTAATTAAATTATCAGTACGTGCTGTGCTTTTAAAGTGCAAAACCATCACAAACAGATTTGATTACAAGCAGAACTCCTTTCCTACTGTTATCACTTTATTTGAATCAAACATGCTATCTGACGCGACTTGTTGCATTAGCTCGTGCTTTTTAGTGTAAAAGCTTTTGTTACGCTTGGTGTGCTTTCAATTCGATAACTTTACCATTCTAGTTAGCGCTGCAATTGAGAGCTTTTTAGTTGATTTCACCTCATAGTTAGCAAAAAATATGTGTTTTATTCATAAAAGCTCGTATCTTAGCGCTTTTAAACGCATAATAAACAATTTACCTAGTTTGATAAGAACATTAAGGAAAATCTACATGGATCCAATCGCGCAAATTCTCAACATGGTTTTTACTGTTGAAGCATTTTTACTTATTTTTGTTTTAGTGCTGCTGAAAAGCTGTGTTAAATTTGTACCACAAAACCGAGCTTGGCTGATTGAACGCTTTGGTAAATATCAATCAACTAAAGAAGCGGGCTTAAACTTTATTGTGCCGTTTGTTGACCGTATAGCAGCAGACAGAAGCTTAAAAGAGCAAGCGCAAGATGTGCCTTCGCAATCAGCTATTACAAAAGACAATATTTCATTGACTGTTGATGGCGTACTGTATTTTCGAGTGCTTGACCCATACAAAGCAACATATGGTGTAGACGACTACGTATTTGCAGTAACGCAACTTTCACAAACCACAATGCGTTCAGAATTGGGTAAAATGGAGCTTGATAAAACTTTTGAAGAACGTGATGTACTAAATAATAATATTGTAAGCGCGATTAACCAAGCGGCTGAGCCGTGGGGTATTCAGGTTCTGCGTTATGAAATTAAAGATATTATTCCACCACACTCTGTAATGGAAGCGATGGAAGCGCAAATGAAAGCTGAACGTGTTAAGCGCGCGCAGATTTTAGAGTCAGAAGGTGATAGACAAGCTAATATCAATGTTGCAGAAGGTAAAAAACAAGCCCAAGTTCTAGCTGCTGAGGCAGATAAATCCGAGCAGATATTACGTGCTGAAGGTGAAGCAAAAGCGATTATAGCCGTAGCAGAAGCACAAGCTGACGCGCTGCTTAAAGTAGGTGAAGCTGCTGATACAGGGCAAGGCCAAAAAGCGATTCAACTCGACTTAGCAACTAAAGCAATTGCAGCTAAAGAAGCCATTGCCCGTGAGTCATCAGTGGTTTTACTGCCAGATAACGGCACCGATGCCAGCTCTTTAGTGGCTCAAGGTATGTCGATTATTAATTCATTGAATCAAAAGCAAAAAAGTTAATACTTGGAGTAAGCTATGGAGTTTATTATTGATAACTTAGCCCAGAGCTTAATGATTTTAGGTATTTTAGCGCTGATCATTGAGGTCGCCGTACTTGGCATGTCTACCTTCATTTTGCTGTTTTTAGGTATGTCATTATTTGCGACCGGATTAATGATGAATTTCTCTTTATTGGAAGAATCATTAACCACGGCACTTTGGAGTAATATCGTTGCCACTACGGCGTTGACATTGCTACTTTGGCAACCTCTAAAGCGCATGCAAGAACATACTGACACCAAAGAAGTTCACTCCGATTTTGCCCAGCTGAGCTTTGTTTTGAGTGCTGATGTAGATGAGCAAGGGCTAACAACGCACAGTTACTCAGGCATTAATTGGCAACTCAAAAGCAACCAACCAATTAGTGCGGGAACTGAAGTGACCGTAGTAAAAAAGGAGGTGGGTGTTATGTGGGTCGCTCCTCTTTAAAAATTTTAGCCAAGTAGTGGGATATCCCACTATTTGGCTTTCATCACTTTATAATAAACATATTTCCATCCTCTGTATTTTTGTAGCTAAACACCGAAAATACCAGCCTAAACCGAACTAACCCTCTTAAAATGTTAAAGATTACACTGTTATCTGTAGTTAATAACTTATGCTGTTAGCGGAACAAAAAAAGCCACCTTAAAAAGGTGGCTTGGGGATTAACAGTCATGGGTGTACAACTGTTTAATCAAGAGTCTTTAAGCAATTTCCCTGTCACTTTGTGGGTCGCTGTTACGAATTAAGTAATCAAAAGCACCTAAACTTGCTGTCGCTCCACTGCCTATAGCAATAATAATTTGCTTAAATGCGGATGTTGTCGCATCCCCCGCAGCATAAATACCTGGTAATGAAGTTGCGCCTTTGTTGTCGATTTCAATTTCACCAAAACGGGTTAGTTCGACATCACTATTTTTCAGCCATTCAGTATTTGGAATTAAACCTATTTGAACAAAAACTCCCGCCAATTCTATATCTTTGGTTTCGCCAGAAACACGGTCAATATAGGTAAGGCCTGTTACTCGCTTGCCATCACCAATAACGTCTGTTGTTTGTGCATTTTTAATAATAGTCACATTAGAGAGGCTATTTACTTTGCGAATAAGGACTTCATCTGCACGTAGTGTGTCAGCAAACTCAAGTACCGTGACGTGTTCAACAATATTGGCCAGATCAATTGCGGCTTCAATGCCTGAATTCCCCCCACCGACAACAGCAACCGCTTTGCCTTTAAATAAGGGGCCATCACAATGCGGACAATATGCAACACCATGACCTCGATATTGCTTTTCACCTGGCACGTTCACTTCTCGCCAGCGTGCACCAGTTGCAAGTACAACCGACTTTGCATTTAATACTGCACCGTTGTCTAAAGTAATTTGATAGTGATCTTTTTTCGATAAAGAAGCCGCTCGCTGGTTTTGCATTACATCAACATCATACTCTTTGACGTGCTCTTCTAGTTGCGCGACCAACTTTGGTCCCTGTGTCGCTGACACAGAAATAAAGTTCTCTATGGCTAAAGTATCAGCCACTTGCCCACCAAACCGTTCGGCAACGACTCCCGTATTTAAGCCTTTACGGGCCGCATAAATAGCCGCTGATGCACCGGCTGGACCGCCACCGACGACAAGAACATCAAATACGTCTTTATCGTTTAAGCTTTCAGCCTGTCGTGCTGAGGCTTTTGTATCTACCTTATTTAAAATATCTGTTAGGCTTATCGCACCTTGGCTAAATAATTGACCGTTTAAGTAAACAGCAGGCACCGCTAAAATATTACGTTCGTTCACTTCGTCTTGAAATAAAGCGCCATCAATCATGGTTGCTGTAATATTATTATTCTGCGCAGCCATTAAATTAAGGGCTTGTACGACTTGTGGGCATGTCTGGCAACTTAACGAAATATACACTTCGAAATTTAATGGCGATTTTAATGATTTAATTTGTTCAAGCTCTACTTCACTAGCTTTACTCGGGTGTCCGCCGGTGTGCAATAACGCTAAAATTAAGCTTGTGAACTCGTGCCCCATAGGCACACCAGCAAACGTTATTTGCGTCTGATTAATAGGTGAAGAAACAACCATAGATGGACGCCTTGCGTTGTGATCTGGATTTTCTCGCACCGTAAATTTGTTGCTCAATGACGCTAAGTCATTGGCTAAGTTTTTTATTTCTGCTGATTTATTGCTGTCATCCAAGGCGATAAGTAGCTCAACAGGACTTGTTATTGACGCAAAGTGGTTTGTTAATTGGTTTTTTATGTTTGTATCTAACATGGCTGAACCCTTATTTAAAAAGATAAAAGCCCACAATCAGCTAATTAATTTAATGTGCTTGTGGGCTTACTGCCTAACAGTAAACGTCTAGACAAGGCGCAATCAGTTACGCTTTAGTAAATTTAGATTTTACCGACTAGGTCTAGTGAAGGTGCTAATGTTGCTTCACCTGGCTGCCAAGATGCAGGACAAACTTCTCCGTCATGCTCTGCTATATATTGTGCCGCTTGCACTTTACGAAGAAGTTCTTTAGCACTACGACCGATACCTAGATCATGAGTTTCGATTACTTTTATCTCACCTTCTGGGTTCATTACAAATGTACCGCGAAGCGCAAGGCCGTCGTCTTCAATCATTACACCGAAGTTACGTGTAATACGACCTGTTGGGTCTCCAATCATTGGGAATTGGATTTTACCAATGGTGTCTGAAGTGTCATGCCATGCTTTATGTGTAAAATGCGTATCAGTTGATACTGAATAAACTTCTACACCCATTTCTTGTAGCTGCGTGTAAAAATCTGCAACATCACCTAATTCAGTAGGACATACAAAGGTGAAATCTGCTGGGTAAAAAAAGAAGATAGACCACTTACCCAGCACGTCTTGTTCTGAAAGCTCAACGAAATCACCATTATGATAGGCTGTTGCATTGAAAGGTTGTAATTTTGTATTAATTAATGAAGTGCTCATAATATTCCTCATTTATGGTATTTAAAGTATAAACAACGCAGACCTCTGCGTTGGCTTGAGTAATACAATAAGGCTTTTTAACACTTTTAAAAAACAGAACGTTTAGATTACTTCAATCGATTTTTATGATATAAATTCGTATCATTATCTATAAACAGTAATAACGGTCTAAACCTATGATGAATATCATCGTTTTTATTTACAAACTGGTATACTTGCCCTATAGCAAGTAATAGAGGTGTCATTATGGAAAAGTTTGTCAATCATATTCAATTGGGTTACATCGGTTTATTACCTTTTTTAGGGTCTCTTGGCTGGCCATTGATCACCGGAAATAACAACTTCAGTATGGAGTTTTTTACTTTTTATAGTATCGCGATCCTTGGTTTTATGGCGGGTAACTTGTGGCATGCTGGTGCGCAAAGCCATCGTGATGCTATTAAAGCTGTGCTGCCTATTATGCCACTAGGTTTTATCACCTTTTTACCTACACCTTGGCTGTTAGGTTGGTTAGCGGTTAGTTTTTGGCTGGTTCTATTATTTGAAAAATCTACACCGCAATGGCAAGGCTACCACGCTGATTATAAAAAAATGCGCTTAGTACTAACCTCTATTGTTTTTGTATGCCATGTTTTTGTTATCGGTATCAGTATTTATCCAGACTAACTCGCCCTTTTAAGTGTATTAATGTAATATCCCTGCTTCGCTTTTTAAGGACATATTATGATTGATCAACTGCGCAAAAAACTTGACTACTTAGGTGAAAATTATGTTGAGAAACACGGCCACTTTAAAGTTAAAGTGATCCCTTTTTTTTGTGCAATCCACTTAAAAAAAGATCACAAAAGTGACGGTCAGCTTTCTTTTTATTCTAACCAGCTAATTAAAGTCATCTTAGCAGTCATGTTTTTATTGTTTGGTTTATCGCTTTATGACCCAGAAGCGGGGTTCACTCATGGCCCTATCCACATTGTTTTTGCTGTACTAATTACTTTTAATTTGTTTTTTAAACAAATTGCTATTGAAGGGTTAAAAACACGTTTAGCACTTTGTGTATTGCCCATTGAGACCAGCTCTGTCGAAAACACTAATTAATTATTATGTATTTGAACCCCGCATGGCGTGTTTTAACCGTAGGTGATGGCGATTTATCGTTTTCAAATGCTATTATGACCCATTTAAAACCTGCGTTATTGGTTGCTTCAACTTATGATGATGAAGCCACCATTAATAAAAAATATACTGATAACCAACTAGCAAAATTAAGAGCTACAGGCATCACTGTACTTACTGAATTTGATGTGACTAACCCTATAAGTTGGCAGCGCCTTGATGAGCAAAAATTTGACGTGGTTGTTTTTCAGTTTCCACTTATTCCCGCCTTTAAAGGAGAAACTGAGTTTCGCAATAACACCCAGCGATCCTCAATGAATGTACTCAACCGCGCCTTATTACATTTATATTTGAA
The DNA here is from genome assembly GCF_052376275.1 of Pseudoalteromonas sp. AOP7-A1-14. NCBI lineage: Bacteria > Pseudomonadati > Pseudomonadota > Gammaproteobacteria > Alteromonadales > Pseudoalteromonadaceae > Pseudoalteromonas > Pseudoalteromonas sp. AOP7-A1-14. Next base: position 5,897 of record NZ_JBQSVO010000127.1, read on the forward strand.
GCATGCTCATCAGTTTGCTTTGGACAAGCGCGGCGAAATGCTGATTTATATTACCTCTAAAGATGTAAAACCATATAGAGAATGGAATATTGAAGGAAGTTTGAATCAGGGGTTAGCAGTAAGCTATTTAGGTCAGATGCCATTTGATATCAACCAATTCCCTGGCTATAAAGTGCGCAACGTAGATCGCGATAAACATGTAAAAGACACCAGCGGTATAAGCTATGTATTTAGCTCTAAAGCAACGCATAATTTACAACATACGTTAACTAAACCCCCTTACTTATCAGAAAATTACTGCGTTTTGTGCCGCGTCGGCCCTTATATGGCCACAGAAGATAAAGAAAAACATCTGCGCAGTAAAAAGCATCAACAAATGCAACAGTTCGAACAAGACTGGCAAACATGGCTAAGTAACCAATCAAACTAGGAGATAGCATGAACTTTGTAATCGTAGGCACAAACTTTATTAGCGATACACTACTTAGCGCAGCACAAACAGTCGACAGTTTTAGTTTGTACGGCGTATGCTCTCGTAAAGAACAAACTGGTCATGCATTTTTGCAAAAACATGATTTAAATAACGCGAAAATATTCACCAGTATTGAGCAAGTGTGTAAAGATGATAATGTTGATGCTGTGTATATTGCATCACCTAATAGCTTACATAAAACGTATGCGCTAAGCTGCTTAAAAGCTGGAAAGCATGTACTGGGTGAAAAGCCCGCAGCCGCTAATTCACACGAATTAGGCGATATTATAAGCGCAGCAAAACAACATCAGCGTTTATATATGGAAGCGATGATGACCACGCACTTACCTAACTTTGCTATTCTTAAAGAAGCGCTTGCAAAAATAGGCACTCCGCGAAAATTTATTGGTCAATTTAGTCAGTTCTCATCTCGTTACAATAAATATAAAAATGGTGAGCGACCCAATACTTTTTTACCCGAATTTGCCAATGGCGCGTTGGTTGATTTAGGCATATACCCGCTTTATGTGCTTATTGCATTGTGGGGGGCGCCAAATAATATACAAGCCAGTGGCGTATTACTTGAAACTGGCGTTGATGGTGCAGGCGATATACTACTTAATTATGCTGACAAACAAGCCGTGATCAGTTACTCAAAAATATCACAAGGTGATAACTTTACCGAAATTCAAGGTGAAAAAGGCCGCATTCGTATTGAAGCCGTATCACAGTTAAAGCGCATGCAGTTTATTGGAAATAATGGCACTGTAGAAGAATTATCACAGCCATTTAACGAGCACTTTATGCGTCATGAAGTTGAACATTTTATAAAAGCCGCCAATGCCGGACAAATTGAGTCATCAGTCAATACTCATCAACTTTCTACCGAGGTTATGACTGTACTCGATAGCGCAAGGCAACAATTAGGCGTTATATATCCAAACGATAAATAACCTTTTTAACAACACCAAAACCATTAGGTGTAAAACTTAATGGTTAGGTTAACTGTTGCCTGAGCATAGCTATAAAGGTTTTTTAACATAAAGTAGAGGCGTGTTTGTTTTACGAGGCTAAATTTGTGCAAACAATTAAAAAGGGAGACCACAGGGTGATCTCCCATAACTTCTCACAAGTTATTTAATTGCTCGGCATGCATCTGTAATGGCTTGCCAGTTACCATCATCAATCCACTGTTGAGCCGACACCCATGTGCCTCCAGCAGCAAATACATTATTAAGCGCTAAAAATTCCTGTACATTTTTGTCATTAATTCCGCCGGTAGGACAGAATTGGCAATCTCTAAAGACAGCTTTCACCGTGTTTAAAAAGCCTATTCCTCCTGCTAAGTTAGCTGGAAATAACTTCATTTCTTTAAAGCCAGCTTCTCGGGCAAGCGTGATATCGCTGGTACTTGATACACCCGGCAACACAGGTACATCGCAACGTGAAAGTGCATCAAGTAACTTCGGTGTTACAGCAGGAGTAACGATATAATCAGCACCGGCACTAAGCGCATCAGCGAGTATATTATTATCAACAACGGTACCAGCGCCCACTTTCAGATTAGGAAACGCTTCTTTAATACTGCTTAACACCTCAAGTGATGAGTCATGACGTAGCACCACTTCAACAAGATTTATACCACCGGCTTGCATTGCCTTGGTTATTGAAATTCCCGTCCTTGGGCAATCAGTTTGAATGATCGGTAATAACTTTTGACCATCCATATAATCAGAAAACAACATAACTGTTCCTCAGGTTAATAATTATGGTGGAAATGAATACATCCACCATTTATATAAATTGAACTAAACCCTATTATTTCACTTTATTCGCTGGTGAAATAAGCATATAACGGCCCGTTAATGAGTACGTTTTATCTTTATACTGAAACGACTTTTCAGCTTTTTCAAGCTTGCCTTGGTTAATCGCAAGAAGTATTTTTTGATCATCAATAAGTGTTATTTCAAGAACTTGAATATCACCTATTTTTTCACTGCTTAATCCTTTAACACGACTTGTGGCTTGTAATGTATATTCACGACTTGGGTTATACTCTCCATGCGGTTCAATCACATTAATAAACTGATGATTCTTAGCTGAATCCACTCGTTGAATAAACGCACTTTGCTGACGCAGATTAAAGTCTGGATCGTTTGCTCCAGTTTGCGTAAATAAAAACGATGTAGGTTGGTTAAGTAAACTCGTTTGTGTATAAAAATGATTATTGTCATTTAACCACGTTACTTTAGCCAAATCAGTTTCTGGCTTAGCACTTGCCGTTAACCAAAGGTGCTCATAACCTGCTTTCGTTCCCAAAGGTTTGCGTAGCGTCGTATTATTTTCAATATCAAAATTGCTTTGAATAAACTGGCCACTATATTGAACTGGTAAGTCATATTGATGAGGGCTGTCACTGCTTACATCAAAAATATCCACAACAATACTGGGCAAGCTTTTATCAATTTCAAGCAGCCCCATCGTTCTGGTTAGCGTGACACCTTGATATGCTGTATCAATAGTCGCAGAGCTTAACTTGAGCTTTTCATCATTAATAAAGTAATCAATGGTTGGTGCATATTTATTGGCTACCTTAACCTCGCCATTAAAATGACTTTTTTCATCAACTACCACCGTGTTGTGTGCGACGGTTTGTTTAGCGTAGCTATTATTTTCTGGTAAGTAACGCCCACCAAACTTGGCTTCAACATTTAAAAAACGTGCTGCGCCGTAGTCACTAACCACCTCATTACCACGGTCATAAAAGATCCAATTTAGCTTATCAAAGTGGCCATGGCCTAACCCCTGCGCAGTAGCTTTAAATACTACGGCTTGGTCGTCTTCTTCACCTGCTCTTAATAAAACTAAAGCGCCATCTTCGCCTGTACTACCGTCACCAAATAGCTTCGAATTAAACTGATATGGCTGTTCCTTATTTGCATCTATGGCGTTAGCAACTGCTAAACCGTCACCGGTAAGTAAAGTACGACCTTGACGTTTAGCTATATCGAGAAGTTGTGGGTTTTGATTTAGTCCATAAGCAATGCTAACTCCTTGCACTAGCTCAATGGTATCAATACCTTTATCTTTAATGGCATCGTTTATCCCAAAGAATAAACCATTATAGCTTAGCTCTATGGTGCTCTGAATTGCTTTTAATATCACCCCGTCACGGTAACCAAAAATATCGCGTTTGGGTTCATTATTTTCAATCGCTTTAGCAAAAGTGATAAATGGCAATAACGCATAACGTTGATAATAAGGTCCTTCAGTATAATAACCTGCAGGAGAAAACAGTTCATCAAGCTGCTTTAAAAAACCACCTTTACCTGATTTATCAAGGCCATATAAAGCTTGTTCAACCATTTCTTGATCATCTAATACATAACCTGTCATACCCACGGCTGCGGTAGCCCAGGTGCCGTGGTTATGTACTTTATTGAACGTATCTGGTGATTCAGTTGATAAAAATGCAGCAACAGGACGCAGTATGTCATTTTCTATGTGCGCTTTTTCACTTGCACTTAACGCAGGTGCAATAGCATCATAAGCTTGAATGGAGTAAACCAGCCATACAGCTTCATTGAGTATCTGCCAAAATATTTTACCTGGATTTTGGTTCTTACGCTTAGGATGTAAACCAATTTTCGGATAAAGTTCGGCATATGAAAACAGCATATCTCTAACAAAATGAGCGTACTTTTTGCTTCCAGTTAATTGATACATCACACCTGCTTGGTGCATTTCTAGGTAGTTCTTTTTATGCCGCTCATGCGTGTAGCCACCGCCTGCATCTTTAGGGACAGGTACTATAATAGGCAGTTCAAGTTGTGCATCAATTTGCTGCTTAACTTCATTAAAACGGTTAGTGAATGAGCTTCCTTTTTTGTCGGTTGCTTCACGCATTGCTTGTACGTCGTTTTGTGTTAGTACTAAAT
>NZ_JBQSVO010000128.1:0-10217 GCF_052376275.1 Pseudoalteromonas sp. AOP7-A1-14
GATTTTAAACTTTCTAAAAAATCTAAACTCAAGTTTTACTCGACTCACTAACTCGATGCTTGCTGCTTAAGCGCTGCCTGCTCTGCCGTGTCAGTGGGGTCGCATTATAGGGATTATCTGGAAACCGTCAACGCTTTATTTCAGTTTTATTAAATTAATTTCATTTTTGTTTGAAAGCTATACAAATCAAGTGTTCTGGGGAGATTTTTGTCTATTTATTGATTCAAGCTTCAAAATTATAAGTAATTATGGATCTTGAAACCTCTTGCCATGATTAATGATAATCAATATCATACTTATTTGGTTGTGTATTGATAAACAAAAAGGATCTCCTGTGTTTAGACGCTCTGTATTTAAATTATCTCTTATTTCATTGTCCATCCTTAGCAGTAACTATGGCTTTGCCGCTGAAACAGCTGTTGAGGAGGATATAGAAAGCATTGCGATATACGGTAAAAACTACCGTTCTACAGGGACTAAGTCGAATTTAACACCGATAGAGTCGCCTATGAGCTTTGAAGTCTACGACAATAAACTACTTGAATTACGACAGGTCGACACAGTAAATGAAGCATTACGCTATGTATCGGGTGTTACACCTGAAAATCGCAGTACTGTGACTATTTTTGATCAATACACGATTCGTGGTTTTGAGAGCTATCGTAATTTTTATGATGGTCTGCCGCTACAGTATAATTTGGTATATAACCTCGCGCCGCAGGTCGATGCATTTGCCACCGAAAGCGTCGAGGTTTTAAAAGGCCCAGCATCAGTTTTATATGGTTCAGCCCCTCCAGGGGGTATGGTTAACCAAACAGCCAAAACACCACAAGCGACTTCTGAGCATAATATAAGAGCCCGCATTGGTACCAATAATTTAGCAGAGCTCGCACTCGATAGTACTGGCCCTATAACTGATGGCATTAACTATCGGTTTATTGCACTTGCTCGTAATCGTGACGGTCAACAGCAAACCACAGAAGAGCAAAGAATAACGGTAGCACCGTCAGTTACTTTTGAACTCAGCGAGCGTACTAACTTAAACCTTAATTTATACTACCAAGACGATCCTGAAATGGTCCCTTCTACGCCTCTGCCGGCTAAAGGCGCTCTTTATGAAACCAGTTATGGAAAATTAGAGGCTGATGCATATGCTGGTGATAAAAATTGGGCCGAGTTTGCTCGTGACGTTACTATGATCGGTTATAAGTTAAACCATGAGTTTTCTGACTCAGTGTCATTTTTACAAAACTTTCGCTATACCAATGCCGATGCCACGCAGCAAAATAGTTATGATTATGGCCTGGCCGATGATGATAAAATATTAACCCGTACAGCGTATAAAACTATCGAGGATGCTGAAGGCTTTGTCGTTGATAACCAACTAGCAAGCCAATTTAACATAGCAAATACCAGCCATAACTTATTATTTGGCTTTGAGTATCAAACGCTTGATTCAACCTTCGATTATGCAGATACCTTTGGTGTAGATACGCCAAGCTTAGACTTATCAAACCCTGATTACGCACAATTTAATGCTGATACAACAGCTGCCTTAGATACTTATCGTCAATTTAGTCGTTTGCATCAATCACAACGTGGGTTTTATTTACAAGACGAAATAAAAATTGACGCTTTAACCGTTATTGCAGGTCTGCGCCATGATAATTATTACAGCTTAACCAACAGTACGGTGAGCGGTGCAACAAGTAATCAAGAAATAGATCAAAGTGATACTACATTCAGAATGGCAGCTATTTATACTTTTGATAATAACATTGCTCCATACGCGAGTTACTCAGAGTCATTTGAGCCAACCTCTGGTGTCGACACCTTAACCGGTTCAGCATTCAAACCCACTACAGCAGAACAAATTGAAGCTGGGGTTAAATATCACAATAATGATTCAAGCACTAAAGTAACGGCGGCATTTTTTGATCTACGCAAAAAAGATGTCGTTGTTAATACCCCTGACTTTATGCAATACACGCAAAATGGTGAAGTACAATCTAAAGGCTTTGAAGTAAGTGTTTATCAACAGCTTAGCAATTCACTAGATATTACCTTAAACCTTACTGATATGGATGTTGAAGTAACCGACAACCCACAAGATCAGACAGTAGAAGGAAAAACACCTATTTGGGTGGCTGAGCAACAAGCATCATTATGGTTAAATTACTTCTTAAGTGATGCGCTGGAATTCAATGGCGGCATACGCTATGTAGGTGAAAGCCAGCTTGATGCACAAAACTCAGATACTGTACCTGGTTACACTTTATTAGATGTCGCTGCCAGTTACCGCTTTAATGACAGCTATAAAGTGGGCTTAGCCGTGAGTAACTTAGCTGATAAACGCTATGTTGGTGCATGTTATGACATTAATAGTTGCTGGATGGGTACAGAGCGAAGTGTAGAGCTGAGCTTAAATGCTTCTTTTTAGACTGTATTGAATTTATGTAAAAAAGCGAGTTTTGACTCGCTTTTTTTATTCTCTAACATAAATATTATTACTTCTAACGGGTTCCTTCTAGCTAGTGATGAGTTAAAGGCCATGAGGCGTTATCGCCAATTTCGCCGAAGCTACCAATGTTTAAGTATTCTTCCTTTAACGGCATCTGAGCTTAGGAGCTGTTTTTAAATTTACAAACTATTTTATTATAATTAATGCATTAGGTTACTTATAAATAAGTAACCTAATAGTAATTTTATTTATATCTATAAACAGCACGAACAATTACGCTTGTTTTTTTGCATTTTACCAATACCTGGATTAAACGTATTCGTTGGGTCTAAGCTTTTGTAAAAGTTTTGCAGATCAGGTTCTGCTTCGTATAAATGCCCTACATTGTGCTCAGCAGGATATTTTGCGCCTCGCTCATTTAAAAGCGTTAACATCATCTTCTTGACATGTTTAGCATCGCTGCCCTTTTTTAATATATAGTCTTGATGAAACACGTAACAAAAGAAGTGCCCGTAGTAGAGTTTCTTTTCTAGGTGTTGTGCAATTTCGTTAGGGAGCGTTTCAAGCCAGTCTAACTCATTACGAGGTATTGCAATATCAAGCGCTAATATCTCACCAACTTCTTTTTCGTGCATTACTTCATACCTTAATGCTGCACCTGCTGCTGCAAAACGATTCAAAAAGGCGCTTTCAGACTCTTCTTTATTACATTCGAAATAAGTACCTGTTTCAGAAGTTTCAAAAAATGACTTTAAGAAAGTCTGCGCTTCTTCTATGCCATCATCACTCATTTTCATTATTAGGTGATGTTCGTACTTATCGCGGTATTCTAGCATTCGTTTAGGTAAATGCTGTGGAAATACTTTACTGACTAGCTGCATAGCCTTATCGGTAAAATGTTTTGGCATCCAAGATAACTTATTAAGTTTGGAGTCAATACGCCCTTTAATAGAAAACAATTTAGGTAATGCATCTGTTCCAAGGTGCTTAATACTTAAAAATGTGTCTTTACCGTATTTAGCTGATACATCAAATATATCACGATGCATATATTCACCCACTTCAGGAATGTTTTTGAAGGTAGATAATATTTGTTTTCTCAACTGCGCAAGCTCACTAACGCTATTGGTACCTATGTAAAAAGTTCTCTCTTTTACAGCTGTTGGATACGTGTCTAGGCGTACTGCAAATACTGCAAGCTTTCCGGCACAACCACTCGCTTCATAAAGTCTTCGTTTGTCAGCATTAAAGCGACTCGGTGTATTGGCATTAACGTCTCTTACTCTAGCGATATATTCTTTATCTGATGCAAGCTTTTCACTTTGAGGTAATTTAGTTTTATCAAAATTACCACTTTGCAAGTTAGTTAATATTTCTTCAGGAGAATTACCTAACTCAACTTCGAGGTGATTAACTAAAGTTAACTCACCTTTTTCATTAACTTGGGCAAATAATGAGAGCTCAGTATAAGCAGGTCCGCGCTTAACAAGTGCCCCACCAGAGTTATTTGAAACACCACCAATTATTGAAGCTCCAAGTGTTGATGAACCAATAACTGAATGAGGAGTTCTATTTACGGCACTTAGTTCTCTTTGCAAGTGATGTAAAGTCGCGCCAGGTAAGCTAATCACTTGTTCATTTTCGTTGACTAAAAATAGCTGATCCATAGCCAGCGTATTGATGACAACAACAGGCCTGTCATAATCATTACCACTGGGGGTTGAGCCTTCGGTTAAGCCTGTTTTAGCGGCTTGCATTATAATTATACAATTACCTTCTACACAAACCTCCAAACTACGCCAAATATCTAATAGAGTCTGTGGGAATAGTACCGCTAATGCGTTTCCTCCCCCAGATCGCCAACCCACTCTGTAGTGCTCGTTTTTATCAGGATCAGCCTGTAAATTACTAGCACCTAATATATTTGTTAGTTTGTCCAAAACTTGGTCAGGGTTCAGCTTAGCTTGAAAAGTAGCTTTTGAAGAATATATATTTTTACCCTGTTCTTGAATTATTTCATGATTCATACAGCTAAAAGTCCTTGATAACCAAAAATGTAAATGACAGCCATAGTGATAATTCCACTAAATAACACATAATAGATTGTCGGTAGAATAGTCCGCCTTAGTGTTGAACCTTCCATACCTAGCAAACCAACTGTGGCTGATGCAGCAACTACGTTATGAATAGCAATCATATTACCAGCCGCTGCGCCCACAGCTTGTGATGCAATAATTGTTGAAGGAGATATGCTTAGGTTCATTGCTGCTTCGTATTGAAATTGACTAAACATCATATTTGAAATCGTATTTGAGCCTGCGATAAACGCACCAAGCGCACCAATAGTCGAGCTTATTAATGGGTAAGCATTGCCTAATATACCCGCAAATAATTCTGCACTGGCAACCGGCATACTGACAACGTCAGATAAGTTAGTGCCTGAATTAATAAAAATTCTTACCATTGGTATAGTAAAAATAAGCACAAAACCTGCACCTAATACCGTTTTACCCGACTCTTTAAATGCGTTATTTAGCGCTGTGGCTGGCTTTTTAGTTTGAAAAATAGCCGCAACAAGTGCGCTCACTAACAATATGCCACCTGGCAAATACAGTGGGCTAAGACTTGCACTGATCCCTTCTTCACCTAATATGGCTGAAAAGTCGACTGTCGCGCTAAGCAGTAATTCCTTAAACTCGACAAATACGCGCGAACATACAAGTAATATTGCAACAAGAAGGTAAGGAAACCATGCCATAACCGCAGAAATATTTTTATCTGACTTAGAAGGTGCTACATCATCAGTATTAACAACTAGCTTTCCAAACCATTCTTTGGGCCAGTTTTGTGATGGCTCAAAATCCCATGTTTGTTTAGGAGTTAAAAAGCCTCGTTTAGCAGCATTAATGACAATAGCGATGCTAACTAAACCACCAATGATAGTAGGAAATTCAGGCCCTAAGAAAACCCCTGTTAAGGCATAAGGAACGGTAAAAGCTAACCCGGAAAAAATGGCAAATGGCCAAATAGCCGCGCCTTCTTTCCAGCTTTTATTTTTACCAAAAAAGCGAGTTAGCATCATGACCATAATTAGAGGCATAAATGTACCTACAATCCCGTGAATTATGGCAACCTGACTTGTTACTAATTGCAAAAAATCTTGCCACTGTAAGCCTTCTTTTGCCAGTAAGGCACTGATCGCAGTGGTATCAAGTCCTTTATTTACACCGATAATGATTGGCGTACCTACAGCACCAAAAGAGACCGCGGTACTTTGAATCATCATTCCCATTAATACCGCTGCTAAGGCTGGAAACCCTATAGCAACCAATAAGGGGGCTGCGATAGCGGCAGGCGTGCCAAACCCAGACGCACCTTCGATAAATGTGCCGAAGCACCAAGCGATTATAATTACTTGAATACGTCTATCGGGCGACACATTAGTAAAGCCTGAACGTATAATTCCAATTGCACCGGTATGTTTTAGCGTATTTAATAAAAACAATGCACCGAATATTATCCATAAAACTGATACGGTAATAATTAAACCTTGTAGCATCGACGACGAAACGCGGTTTAAAGTCATATCCCATACAAAAATAGCAATAGTAGCGGTCACAGCAAGCACCATCGGCATTGTTTTTTTAGCGGACCACTGTAAACCCAGCAATAAGATACCACAAAGCACAATAGGCAATAGTGCAAGTAACCCATACATTGTCTGACTCATAGCTCGATCCTTATTATTGTGTGTGTCATTTTGATGAAAACCTCTTTCTCACTATAATTCTAAATTTTATTAGGCGAAAATAGCCTTTATATACTCTACTCCTTGTAAATTAATTGATATATTGCAACAAAAGGTAAAATCATTTTCCTTTTTTGATATAATAAAATGAAAATTACACTATTTAAGGAACTAATTATAATGAAAGCTGATGATTTGATTTTATTAGTTCAAGTAGTTGATGAGGGCTCATTTTCTAAAGTTGCGGATAAACTATCGTTAACGAACTCAGTTGTCAGCAAGCGCATAGCTCGTTTAGAAGAAAGTTTAAATACCCAGTTACTTTACAGAACAACCAGAAAATTAAGCCTTACAGATGCAGGTAAAACACTCTACGATAAAGCAAAAATAGCGAAAAGTGCATTTCAAGAAGCTGAAAATGCAATCACAAGTTATAGTGATGAAATTAAAGGTAATATACGAATGACAGTACCTGTCGTTTCTGCAGACTTAATTCTCAGTCAATCTATTGCTGAGTTTTGTAAAATCTATCCAGGTGTCTCAGTTGAGTTAAATGTTACCAATCGTTTAGTTGATCTTATTGAAGAAGGTTATGACTTAGCCATTAGAACCGCTAAACTTGAAGATTCATCATTAGTTGCAAGACGTTTAATTGATAGCCAGTGGATTATCTGTGCTACTCCGAGCTATTTAAAAAAGCTTGGTACACCTTCAGTCCCTGAGCACCTACAAAGTCATCAATGTTTGCTCTATACATTTGAAAATAAAAGCAATGAAGTATGGCCATTATTAATTGATGACGTAGAACAATTACTCCCTGTTAATGGTCACTTTCGAAGTAATAACCTAAATGCAATAAAGCAAGCTACGCTTAGTAATTTAGGTATCGCCTATTTACCTTTAGCGCTGGTATTTGAAGAATTAAACGATAATTCATTAACACAAATTTTAAGCCCTTTTACACATAAAAAAATGGGCATGTACGCCATGTACCCCAAAGTAAGGCAGCCTGATAAAAAATTAAAGTTATTGGTATCGCACTTACGAGAGTCGCTGCAACAAAAAAAAGCACACTATGATTAAGTGTGCTTTTTTATTATTTTTAACCGTTGCTTATATAATCTTAGAAAGTATATTTAGCCGAAAATTGTAAATAGTTAGAATCAATACTTTCCATATTCTTATCATCAATAGCATATTGACCCAATTCAACACCTACATTTAAATCGTCGGTTACATTGGTTATTAAGTTAACCCCCATGTGAGAGCGGTCTTTTTCTGTAACGTCTGTAGTGGCTCCGCCATAAAATAGCGTTGAACGCCAGCTATCAACCCAAACATGTTTATAAGCGACAGTGTATGCCGTTGTTTTTTCAACAACAACGTCTGTACCATCTTCAATTACGATATCAGGTGTAAATCCTGCACCAGTATAACGACCTGGTTCACCCACAGTTAGTTGGAATCGAAAGTCATCGTTACCAAATGTATTTATTTTCCCCGAAAAGCTACCAGCGATCGATGTTTCATCTATGCCGCCTTGATCTACCTTTCTAAGTAATGCCCCAACGGATAATTCACCCCAGCTTTTTTTGTAGTTGTAGCGAGCAACAAAGTCAGGAATTGATTCATCCTTATCAGCGTCTGCGCCTGTCACACCAACGCCACTAGAGGCTGCCCCAGTATCACCATCACCATTTGTTTCAGGACTTTCAATCGCAAACTGCCATCCACCATGACTATAACGAATTTGTGTTTGACGAACGAAAACCTCACCAACATGAGGACCACCAAAGTCTAGCGTTTCTGGAATTGCAACCAATGGCATAAATGTTGACCACGTTTGGCCAACAAGCCAATCTTGATATTGAATATATAGGTGGCGAAGACGATTATTAGAAGAATTACTTACAACTTCATTACCACCGCCACCATAGAAATCTACTTCGGCAAAACCAATGACTTCTCCACGCTGAATTTTTAAATTGATTCTTGATTCTTTAACATTAAAGCCGGTATGGGAGGTATCAATAGGCTCACCTTGCGGGAAGTTACCCGTCCAATAATCTTGGTAAGCTATATCACCAGAAACATGGCGTACATCTGCTTTTGCATATCCGCCAAGTTCAACTTTTGTTTTTTGACCGCCGATATCAATATTTGCTAACTCAATCGAAGCTTGGCTAGATGAAGAATAACTTAAAGAAATAAGCGATAATGCAATAGAGGAAGACAGCGCTGTAATTGTGTGTTTCATGTTATACCTTTTTAATTATAGTCCTAGGACTCTCAATTTAGAGGGTTATAGGTTATTGGTAAATAATAAAAAAGCTATTCTATTTTTCCAAAATTAACATAATTGAAACAGAAAATGATACATATCTCATATGTATGTCAACATAATAGCGAATGAAGACATTCGCTATTATGTCTTAAAGGCTTTTATTTTTTAACCGGTCGGCTCCAGCCCGTTAAATTACGCTGCTTTGCGCGCGCAATAGCAAGTTGGTCGTCGGCAACATCGGTTGTGATCACAGACCCCGCGCCAACAGTAGCGGTGTAGCCAATTGATACGGGAGCAACGAGTGATGAGTTCGAACCTATAAAAGCGTTATCACCTATGATGGTTTTAGACTTATTTACACCATCATAATTACAGGTAATAGTGCCTGCGCCGATATTTACTTTCTCGCCAATCTCAGCGTCACCTAAATACGAGAGGTGGTTTGCTTTAGAGCCTTTGCCTAAACGGGTTTTTTTCATTTCGACAAAGTTACCTATATGTGAGTCTTCTTCCATAATCGTACCTGGGCGAAGTCTTGCATAAGGACCAAGTGTGCATTTAGCAGCGACACTTGCATCTTCAATCAAAGTATTTGCTTTTATTACAACGTTATCGCCAATGGTACAGTTTTTAAGTACGCAGTTAGGGCCGATTTCTACATTATTACCAAGGATTACATTCCCTTCAAAAATAACGTTTATATCAATTAATACGTCTTCGCCTGTTTTAACGTCGCCACGTACATCAATACGCGCAGGGTCAGCGAGTGTTGCACCGTTTAGCATGAGCTCTTCTGCCTGCCATGCTTGATAAGCACGTTCAAGGCCAGCTAATTGTACACGGTTATTTGCGCCTTCAACTTCCATTGCATGATCTGGCTGCGCCGATGTAATTTCTACACCTTCACTGTGCGCCATAGCAACAATATCTGTTAAGTAATATTCACCTTGAGCGTTTTCGTTAGATAAGTTACCTAACCAGCTTTTTAACAACTTGCCGTTAACGGCCATGATACCAGTATTTACTTCGTTAATAAGTAACTGCTCTGGGCTTGCATCTTTTTGTTCAACAATCCCTACTAACTTGTCATCAACACGAAGCATACGCCCATAACCGTTTGGGTTAGCTAAACTTACAGTTAATACAGCTAAACCATTTTTAGGTGTTGCAGCAAGTAAACGCTCAAGCGTTGATTGCTTAGTTAATGGTACATCACCATATAAAACCAGCACGGTGTCATCATCATCAATATGCGGGTTAGCTTGCGCAACGGCGTGTCCGGTGCCAAGTTGATCTGCTTGCAGTACCCAGTTTACGTTGTTATCGGCAAGTTGTTGTTGTAATAGTTCGCCACCATGACCGTAAACTAAGTTAGTGGTCGTTGCACCAAGTGCCTTTGCATTATCAATAACGTGCTGCACCATAGGTTTACCTGCCACTTTATGCAGTACTTTTGGTAGAGCAGAGCGCATACGAGTACCTTTACCCGCAGCAAGAATTACTGTTGTTAGAGCCATTAAAACAATTTCCTTTTTCCGTTGTTTTATTGAGTAGTTAATGAAAATAAGTTTACTAGATTACGCATGTCACTCCATGTATACATACTCGGTCATATTATAAAAAATAATGACTGAATCTATGATAAACAAACTGTTCATTAATAATTACACTTATTGTAACCAGCTTTGCTAACCGATATAAGTGTAAAGCCAAATTACAGACAC
>NZ_JBQSVO010000129.1:0-10181 GCF_052376275.1 Pseudoalteromonas sp. AOP7-A1-14
TATGTCCGTTGCTAAAAGTGTGTTGAATGACTTTTATGTATAAAAAAACCAACTCAAGGTTGGTTTTTAATTTTAAAATTATTCAGTTACTAAAATTTAGTAAGTTGCACTGCCTTTAGTGCGAGGGAAGGCAATTACATCACGTACGTTACCCATACCTGTTACATAAGCAACTAAACGCTCAAACCCAAGACCAAAGCCTGAATGTGGTACGGTACCGTATTTGCGTAAGTCGCGATACCAGCTGTAATCTTCTTTATTTAAGCCCATTTCTGCAAGACGCGCATCAAGTACATCTAAACGTTCTTCACGTTGTGAGCCACCAATGATTTCGCCAATTCCAGGGGCAACAACATCCATAGCAGCTACGGTTTTACCGTCTTCATTTTGACGCATGTAAAATGCTTTTATATCGCGAGGGTAATTTTTAATAACCACGGGTGCTTTAAAATGTTCTTCTGCTAAATAACGCTCGTGTTCAGACTGTAAATCAACACCCCATTCAACATCGTATTCAAATTTTTTGCCACAGGCTTTTAAGATTTCAACGGCGTCAGTGTAATCAACTTGCGCGAAGTCTTTTTCTACAAACTCTTCTAAACGCGAAATGGCGGTTTTCTCTACACGTTTTGCAAAAAATTCCATATCATCGCGTCGCTCTGTAAGTACGGCATTGAATACATATTTGAGCATATTTTCGGCAAGTTTTGCGATATCTTCTAAATCGGCAAAGGCAACTTCTGGCTCTACCATCCAAAATTCGGCTAAGTGGCGTGAAGTATTTGAGTTTTCAGCACGGAACGTTGGGCCAAAGGTGTAAATTTTTGACATTGCTGAAGCGTATGTTTCACCATTAAGCTGACCTGATACGGTTAAAAATGCTTCTTTACCGAAAAAGTCTTCACTGTAATCAACAGCCCCTTTCTCTGTGCGCGGCAGGTTTTGCATATCCAAGGTTGAAACACGGAACATTTCACCTGCGCCTTCACAGTCACTTGCGGTGATGATTGGGGTACTTATCCAGTAATAACCTTGTTCATGATAAAAGCGGTGAATCGCTTGTGCTAAACAGTTACGTACACGTGTTACGGCGCCCATGATGTTAGTGCGTGGACGTAAATGCGCGTGTTCACGCAAGTATTCAATACTGTGGCGCTTTGCCGACATTGGGTATGAATCTGGATTTTCTACCCAACCTAATACCTCAATTGTATTTGCCTGAATTTCGAATGATTGACCTTGGCCAGCAGATTTAACTAAAACACCCGTTACTGAGACAGAACAACCAGCGGTAAGGCGAGTTACTTCATCATAATTATTAAGTGAATTAGGGACTACCGCTTGAATAGGATCAAAACATGAACCGTCATGAACGGCTAAAAAAGAAATTCCTGCTTTTGAATCGCGGCGAGTACGGATCCAGCCTTTAATTGTTACTTGGCTGTCTTCCGCAACCGTGCCTTTTAATAGCTCTGAGATCGCTAAATGGCTCATCTTCACTCCAATGATATAAGTTGCCTAACATTAATAATGTGCACTGCACTTTGAACCGCCTATCTTACCTTTGTAAAGCCAATAAAAAAACTACTGTTGATAACTCTTTGGTATTTTTTATAAGTTTGATGAAAAAATCAGCAAGTAATAGCGGCATTTAGGTGTTATTTAAAATTGTCACTGCGAAAGTTGACTATTTTATGGCATGATAAAGATCAATAAACGTTAACTCAATCAAATTAGTTTACAGGTGTTATGAAACAAGTCTTTATTCTTCGTGGTTTACCAGGGGCGGGTAAATCTTATTATGCGCAAAACCTAGCTGACGAAATGGTGCAGGGCGACCAAAGTCAATACGTAATTTGTGCAACCGATGATTACTTTTATAACGCTGATGGTGTTTATCATTTTGATAAGTTTAAACTCTCCGAATACCATAATTTAAACTTGGCGCGTTTTATAAACTCCTTAGCCCAAAATATCCCGCTGGTGATTGTCGATAATACGAATATCAAAAAGTGGGAGTTTATAGCCTATACCCAAGCTGCTCAAGCATTAGGCTATCAGGTAAAAGAAGTGATAGTTGGCGAGGTCAAAGATAAATCTTTGCAGCATCTTTATGCTAAGCGAAATCAACACAAAGTACCGCTAAAAATGCTTAGTAAAATGGCTTATATGTTCGAGTGGTAACCAAAATTGGTTAATAAAAGGAAGTTCTTGCTTCCTTTTTAGCTGGTAGTTTAATTTATACTTTAGTAATGCTTACCTTTAATTGCTTTATAAATTGCATCACACAGAGTCGTTAAATCTTGCTCGTTACTTATATACGGTGGCATTAGGTAAATAAGCTTCCCAAATGGGCGTATCCACACACCTTGGCTATTGAAGTACTGCTGTATTTTTTCAACATTTACATTACTGTTTAGCTCTATAACACCAATTGCCCCAAGTGTTCTAACATCAACCACTTCGTTTAATTCGTTACATCGCTCAAGCTGGTGGCTTAACACACTATTTATAAGTGTTATTTGCGCTTGCCAATCTTGTGCTAACAGTAAGTCAATACTTGCACATGCTACCGCGCAAGCAAGTGGGTTACCCATAAAAGTAGGCCCGTGCATTAATACACCGGCTTCACCTTCACTGATACCAATAGCGACTTTATCGGTTGTTAAGGTTGCAGACAGCGTCATCATACCGCCAGTAAGTGCTTTACCAATACATAAAATATCAGGTTGAATATTTGCGTGAGCTACAGCAAATAACTTACCAGTGCGGCCAAATCCTGTCGCTATTTCATCGCATATAAGAAGTACATCGTATTGGTCGCAAAGTTTGCGAACAGATTTAAGGTAGTTTGGGTGATAAAAGTTCATACCGCCCGCATTTTGTACAATAGGCTCAATAATAAAGGCGGCCACTTCATGGTGGTGCTTTTTAAAATAATCGGCTAATAGAGTTGATTCTTGCTCATTATAATCACTTGCAAAAGCGCTTTTGGGGGCAGGTACAAAAATATGTTCAGGTAAAAAGCCTTCATATAAGCTATGCATTGAATTAACCGGATCGCATACGCTCATAGCGGCAAAAGTATCACCATGGTAGCCCTTAAACGGTGTCATTAATTTTTGTTTAGTCGTTACACCTTGGCTTAACCAATACTGTAAGGCCATTTTTATCGCCACTTCAACACTTACCGAGCCACTGTCTGCTAAAAATACTTTTTGTAATTTTTCAGGAGTCATAGACACTAATTTTTTACACAGCGTTACCGCAGGTTGGTGAGTAATTCCCCCAAACATAACGTGACTCATTTTAGCCACTTGCTTTGTTATTGCTTCATTTAATACAGGGTGGCCGTAACCGTGAATAGCACTCCACCAAGAGGCCATTCCATCTATAAGTGTTTCACCAGTTTCTAAATACAGCCGATTACCTATTGCATGTGTTACTGGGTATACAGGCAGAGGGTGTGTCATTGATGTATAAGGGTGCCAAATATGCTCGCGATCAAAATCTAGATCTATAGATTTATTTATGTTCATTTGTAAACTCAACTGTGCTCTTGTTTGTTGACAATGTTACGCCAAGACGTAGACTAAAGCCAATATCACCGTTACAAAATAAAGAGACTTATTATGGAGCTAGCACCTGTTCGCCACGATTGGAACCATAGCGAGGTTAAAGCACTATTTACAATGCCATTCAACGATTTACTGTTTAAAGCTGCGTCTGTTCATCGTACAAACTTTAATCCTAACGAAATACAAATTTCAACATTGTTATCAATCAAAACCGGTGCTTGCCCTGAAGACTGTAAATATTGTCCGCAATCTGGACATTATAGAACTGACTTAGAGCGTGAGCGTTTAATCGAAGTTGATAAGGTAGTTGAACAAGCACGTTTAGCAAAAGAAAAAGGCGCTACTCGTTTTTGTATGGGGGCGGCTTGGTCTGATCCTAAAGACAGGGATATGCCGTATATTTCTAGAATGGTTAAAGAGGTAAAAGAGCTAGGCCTTGAAACCTGTATGACCTTAGGCATGCTTGATAATGACAAAGCCCATGAATTGAGTACCGCGGGCCTTGATTACTACAACCACAATTTAGATACCTCTCCAGAGTATTATGAGCAAATTATAACTACTCGAACCTTTGAAGATCGTTTAGATACCATAGGTAATGTACGCGATGCAGGTATGAAAGTATGTTCGGGCGGAATAGTTGGTATGGGGGAGCAAGCTTCAGATCGCTTTGGTTTATTAATGCAACTAGCTAATTTACCACAGCAGCCTGAAAGTGTGCCAATTAACATGTTGGTAAAGGTAAAAGGCACACCGCTTGAAAATGTTGAAGACTTAGATGATTTTGAGTTTATCCGCACCATTGCTACGGCCCGTATAATGATGCCGCACAGTTATGTACGTTTATCTGCTGGTCGCAACGCAATGAACGAACAAATGCAATCAATGTGCTTTTTTGCAGGTGCAAACTCTATATTTTATGGCGATAAGTTACTTACTACTGAAAACCCAGAAGCAGATGCCGATATGAACCTAATTAAAAAGTTAGGCATGAACCCAGAGCAGCGCCATGATTATTCAGACGAAGCGCATGAAGCGTCATTAGCATCAAAGGTTGCAGACAAGGCAACATCTGAGTTGTTTTACGAAGCTTAAGTTAGAGTTTATTGTATTCTATGCCATTTGATTTTATAAATAGTCATTTACAAGCGCGCTGCGATAATGCACTTAATCGCACGCGCCACTTGATTGAGCATACAAGCGCACGCACAATCACCGTGGCTGATAAAACCTATATTAACTTTGCCAGTAATGATTATTTAGGCTTCGCAGAACAGCCCATAATGGCTAGTAAAACGTCAGCTCTTGGTAGCCACAGCTCAGCGCTGGTAACGGGGTATCAACAATCTCAATATCAGCTTGAACAGTACTTGTGCCACCAATTAGGGTATCAAGCAGCCATGCTGTTTAATTCTGGTTTTAGTGCTAATAGCAGTATAATTAAGGCATTATTTCAAGACAAAAAAGTGGCTCAGCACAGTGCGATTTTCCAGGATAAGTTAAATCACGCCAGTTTAATTGATGGTGCGTTGCATGCAAATGCCGCTTTAGTAAGGTTTAACCATAACGATATAAACCATTTACGTTCTCGGCTCGAAAAATCTAAAGCACAGCATAAATTGATTGTGAGTGAAGGGGTGTTTTCAATGGATGGCGATAAGGCCCCGCTGAAAGAGTTACTCACGCTTGCCAAACAACACAATGCATGGCTAATGATAGACGATGCGCATGGCTTTGGTACTTTAGGTAAAACAGGGCTCGGCAGCTGTGAGGCCTTTATTGCTGATGAACTAATGCCAGACATACTGGTGATCACCTTTGGCAAAGCAGCTGCAAGTAGTGGCGCGTGTGTTTTAGGGTCAGACGCGTTTATTGATTATATGCTGCAATACAACCGTGACTACACGTTTTCAACAGCGATGTCGCCGCTTATTGCGTGCCAAACATTAGCGCGTATTAAAGCGATAAGAAACGCGAATGAGCAGAGAAAAAAGTTAAACGCCAATATTACCACGTTTAAACATTTAGCTAGTAAGTACAATATATCTGTTCTTCCTTCAAATACGGCCATTCAACCCATTGTTTTAGGCTGCGCCGATCAGACCTTACAAGTTAGCGAGCAATTAAAACAACAAGGAATATGGCTCACGGCAATTCGCCCACCTACGGTACAGCATAATACAGCAAGGCTACGTATTACATTAACTGCGGCGCATACCGAAAGCGACATAGTTACATTAGTCAGCAGCTTACAAAAGGCTATTACATGATAAACCCGCAGGCGATTAATACATCTTTTAAAAAATCATCATTTAAAAATTCATCACCTATAAAAGAAGTAATAAAAGCACCCATTACGACTCAATCAGGTCGTTTAGCCTCAGAAGTATTAAAAGCTAATACTCAGCGTAGGTTTTCACATGCAGCAAATAACTATGTTGAGCATGCCAATGTACAAAAACAGGCTGCGCTCGACTTATTTAAATTAATCCCTGTAACACCCCAAACTAAAGACAAACTGTGCATTGATATCGGTGCAGGGCCACTTTGTAACACGAAAACTTTACAGAGCATGTTTAAGCAGGTGATTGCAATGGATTTAAGTTTAAATATGCTGCAAAGTAGTATGCTGACCGCGCCGCGTATTTGCGCTGACATGGATAATTTACCGCTACATGAAAATAGTATTGATGTTATTTTTAGTAATTTTGCGGTGCAGTGGTCGGCTGATTTTGAAAGGCTGATACAGGGAGTTTATAAAGCATTAAAATCAGGTGGGCAGGCGTTCATAAGTACGGTAGTTGAAGGCTCACTTCATGAAATAAAAACGGCGTTTGCAGTACTTGATCTTCACAGTCATATTAATCATTTTCAAAGTAAGCATAATATAAACCAATCGGTCGAAAAGGCAGGGTTTAAGATAAATAGTACCAAAACTGTTGTATATACCGACCAATTTGCATCTCCAATACAGGCTATTCGGTCAATTAAGGCTATTGGTGCCACCGCCCAAAACCAAACAACTCATCGCCCTGGTTTATTAACTAAACAAGCGCTACAAAGGGTATGCAATGCTTACCCGCTGATAAACAGTAAAGCGCATGTTTCTTACCATGTGTTATTGATGTCGTTAGAAAAGTCTCATTAAAAACAGCAAAAATTTAATAAAATACAAAGGCAGCGCATGCACTCATTTTTTATTACCGGCACCGATACCGACGCCGGTAAAACTCACGTAACTAGTTTGCTATTAAAATTGCTTGCTCAGCACAAAAAGCGTGCAATTGGTTTTAAGCCTATAGCCTCTGGCTGCGAAATGGCGTTTGATCAACTCGTTAATGCAGATGCCCTAATGTTAATGGAAAGCGCAACCGTTAGCGCCAATTACGATATTATTAATCCGTTTGCATTTTCACCGCCCATTGCCCCGCATATAGCAGCACAACAAGCGGGAGTGACGCTGAGCGTTGCAAAGCTAAGCGCGGCGTATCAAAATATAAAACAGCAAGAGGCTGATTACTTGTTTACAGAGGGCGCTGGTGGTTGGGCGTTACCCATTAATGATACTGAGTATTTATATGACTGGGTTAAAGCCGAGAAAATTCCGGTTATACTTGTGGTAGGGATAAAGCTGGGGTGTATAAATCATGCTATATTAACAGCCGAACATATGAAAAGTATGGGTGTAAACTGTATAGGCTGGGTCGCTAATCAAGTTGACTCTAATATGGCCGAGTACCAGGCAAACCTTGACTCACTTAAGCACCGTTTAACTTTTCCATTACTTGCAATAAGCCCGTATACCGAGCAAACACCTAAATTACAAATTTATAAAACCTTGCTTAAAGAATTATCGATTAATCCATAAATAACGCTTGCACCTTGACATAGTTTGTCATACTGCAGTGGTTGCTACAGCATGACAAACTATCAATCACTCAGCAATAAATGTTATTTTTGGAGAACTCGAATGAAACGTATATTTTTGTTTTTATTAACTAACCTAGCGGTTATGTTGGTATTAGGTGTGGTGCTTTCAATAATAATGAGTGTGCTGGGTCTGAGCCATCGTAGCTTAGGCGGCATACTACTTATTGCTGCAGTATTTGGTTTTGGTGGTTCGTTTATTTCGTTATTTATGTCGAAATGGATAGCTAAAAAATCAACCGGTGCACATGTTATTACTCATCCTCGTAACGAAACCGAACAATGGCTTATTAATACCGTAGCGGCGCAAGCTAAACAGGCCGATATTAAAATGCCAGAAGTCGCTATTTACGACAGCCCGGAAATGAATGCATTTGCAACGGGTCCAAGTAAAAAAAATTCGCTGGTGGCAGTAAGTACAGGCTTAATGCACAACATGAACCAAGAGCAAATCGAAGCGGTACTTGCGCACGAAGTCTCACACATTGCGAATGGCGACATGGTTACGCTTACACTAATACAAGGTGTAGTAAATACTTTTGTTATTTTTGCTGCAAAAGTATTGGCGGGAATAGTAGATAACTTTATTAACAGCAATGAGGAGGAGGGCGGCAGTAGCTGGACTTATTTCCTATTTGATATGTTATTTCAGGTATTATTTGGTGTACTTGCAAGCGTTGTGGTGGCGCATTATAGTCGAAAACGTGAATTTGTTGCCGACAGAGGCGCTGCAAAATTAGTCGGTGGTGACAAAATGCGCTCAGCACTTGAGCGTTTAAAGCAAAACCACCCATCGCAATTAAAAGGTTCAATGATGGCATTTGGTATAGCCAGTGGTAAAGGTATGGCTGAGTTATTTTCATCTCATCCATCGCTCGACGCACGAATAAACGCACTACGTTAAGTAAAAGCCTTATTTGATAAAGTATTCTAAAAAGCCAGCGCTTAAGCTGGCTTTTAACTATGTGCAAACTTAAATATTATTGAGATTGAATAATCTCAGTAATGCCTTCGGCTGATAATATCTCAATCCAGTAACCGTCAGGGTCCTTAATAAAGGCTAAGCCTTTCATTGAGCCATCGTCTGGCTTTTTAACAAACTCCACATCGTATTTTGCAAACCGCTCGCAGGCGTTATATACATCGGGTACGCTAATACCAATGTGGCCAAAACCTTTAGGCTCTTGGTTGCCACTATGATAGCCGGCAAAACTGTCGTCATTTTCAGTGCCCCAGTTATGGGTGAGTTCAATGAGTGCAGGGCGGCGAAATACCCACTCTGTTTTAGTTTTATCATCACCCTTTGGTAGTTCTTGCTCATAGCCTAAAAAGTACAGGGTAAACTCCATATCAGGAAAATCATACTTACCTAATAGTTTCATTCCTAAAACATCTTGATAAAACGCTAATGAAGGTTTTGGGTCTTTAATACGTAACATCGTTTGTTGCATTACGTAGCCTTGTGTAGATTCTGCAACTTGTTCTGGCGATTCGTTATAGTTAGACATAGTGGTACCTTAATGAGAATTAAAAAGCGAAACTGTATGTGATCCATTGTTACTGCATGATAATCAACACCAAGCTAAATTAAAACCACCTGCTGCAATGCAGATTCTATTACGGTGATATTTTTATACAAAAGTGCTTAAACTAGCATTTACTAAGTTTATATACAGTACTTTGTGTGAGAGCGAAGATGCATTGTTTTATAAAATTACTTTAATACAAAAATGGATAACGATAATAATAGTGACCCTATGAAAATGAACGAAGCGTTTAATAATCCCCCTCTCTTTGTGCTGCTGCGCTAGTGTCGATTTCAGATAAACTGGGATTTACACCAGAAACACTTAGAGCATGGGTCAAGCAGTCTCAAGCTCAATCGTCTAAAACATTTTTTAACACTTAATCTGAAGCGCGAGAATAAAGAGCTTAAGTCAACGAATGGTATCTTGAGGAAAACCGCTGCTTTTTTCGCCCAAGCGGAGCTAGACCGCAAACTGGTGTCGAGTTAATTTGCAAGGAATTACAGATTGCACCATCAAGGTATTATTCCCATAAACAGATGAAAACAGAGCCTGAGCGCCTTTCTAACTGAGCAGCCAAATCAGCTTTGGGTACCTGATATTATATATGTTGCGACATGGAGTGGCTTTGTTTACGTCGCTTTCGTGATCGATGTTTTTTCACGGTACATTGTAGGTTGGCGTGTAGAACTTATTTTTGATGCGTTAGAGCAAGCTATTTAGCACATAGTGGCAATCCCGAGGGGTTAACTCACCATAGCGACAGAATCTGTCAATATTTGTATGTAATATACACAATTCGATTCTCTGAAGCTGGAATTCAAGCGTCTATGGGAATGTAGGTGGCTCTTTTAACAATGCAGTGGATTAAACGATTAATGGTTTATTTAAAACAAAAATTATTTACAGGAATGGCCCGTGGAAAAATGCTGATACTGTTGAATATGCAACCTTAGAATGGTTGAGTTGGTCTAATAATCAACGGTAATACTCTTCAATTGGGTATGTTTCACCAGCTCAATATGAAGCAAACTTCTATGATAATTTAAACCAGTCAGGTAAAGTGGCCTGACTTAAACAAACTGGTCTCCGATGAACTCGAGACGATTCATATCATTTTTTATTTTTAGGAGAATTCTTGCGCAATTAT
>NZ_JBQSVO010000130.1:0-9844 GCF_052376275.1 Pseudoalteromonas sp. AOP7-A1-14
GAATTGTTATATTTATTGGCGCGACATTAATAATAAATAAACAATTTACTATAGGGATGTTTATTGCTTTCCTAGCTTATAGACAACAATTTTCGAGCAGCACACAAACTCTGGTAGATCATATATTTAAGTTCAAGTTAGCCTCAACTTATTTACGGAGAATGTCTGATATAGTGATGCAAAACCAAGAGCAAGAAAACACCTCACTGACAATAACCAAAGAACAAGCAAAAGGCCACATTGAAGTTCGCGACCTGCATTTTCGATATTCAACATCCTCTCCTTGGTTATTTAAAGGAATAAACTTTAAAATTGATGCCGGAGAATCGGTGGCTATCATAGGTCGCTCTGGGTTGGGTAAATCATCGCTCCTAAAATTAATGACTGGATTAATCAAAGCAGAGCGAGGTGATTACTTGTTAGATGGACACTCGATAAAAATACTTGGCATGAGAAACTTTCGCTCAATGTGTGCAACGGTAATGCAGAATGATCAATTACTAAATGGTTCCTTAATTGAAAATATCTGCTTCTTTGAGCCAAAACCTGATCTAGATAAAATCACAGAAGCCATTAAAGGTGCTGCTATATGGCATGAGATTCAAAGCATGCCTATGGGTTTACATACTCAAGTTGGTGATTTAGGTAGCTCATTGTCAGGTGGTCAAAAACAAAGATTGCTTTTGGCAAGAGCGCTTTACAGTCAACCAATCATTTTATTTTTAGACGAAGCAACAAGCCACCTTGATGCTGCTACTGAATTGCAAGTAAATAAATATTTAAAATCAAAAAAAATAACTAGGGTCAGTGTTGCTCATAGGCAAGAGACAATACAAGCCGCAGATAGAATAATTGACTTAGAAGAATTAATTAAGACCCAAACGTTAGCCCAAGCTGTGTGATTAAATACCACGGTAAGAATAACAAAAGGAAGAGCTATGAAATTTACATCCAAACTAATCTATCAAGGGTTGATAGGTTTATCTGTCGTTATGCTTATCTCTGGCTGGCAATTAGGCTTTGCAGATAATGCCGAAGTTATATCAAAAGACTCTGTCACCATTGCGAAGGTTGAACGCGGTGATTTTTCAATTAAGGTTGATGGCTATGGCTCATTGCAATCAATCAATAAACGGCTTCTCACAGCTACAAGTAATGCGGTGGTTGACGAAATAAAACTAAAAGCGGGTGCTGTGGTTAACCATGACACTGTGATCCTCACTTTAAATAACCCCGAGCTAGAAAGTAAGCTCCGCTTGGCGTTAGCAAAGCTTAAAAATGCCAAAACCCAAAAGCGGCAAACCGTATTACTGCAACAGCGTGAGTTGTTAAATAACGAGTCAACCGTGTCAGAGCTAAAAGCACAATCTGAAATAGCCATGCTGCAAGTTGAAGCAGAACGTATACTGGCTAAATCAGGTATTGTATCGGGGATCAGCGCGAAGAAAAATGAGCTCGAAGCCAAACAGCTATCAAAGCGTATTAACCTTGAAGAATCTAAGCTTGATAAATTAGCACAGATGCAAAAAGAGTCGCTTTCAATTCAAGATGACTTAATAGCCCAAGCGCAAGACGAGTTTGATGTAGCCAAATTAATGGTTGAGCAACTTTCAGTTAAAGCGGGAATGAATGGTGTTATTCAACGCTTGCCTTTAAGTTTAGGGCAAAGTGTCAGTGCAGGCTCTGAACTGGCACTAATAGGGAGCCTCTCCCCTCTAGTTGGTGAAATAAAAGTACCGCAAATTCAAGCTCATTTAATTCAAATAGGTATGACAGCCCAAATTAGCACGTTGAATGACCAGGTGCGCGGCCAAGTAGTGCGTGTAGATCCTGTGATCAGCGAAGGTGCTGTACAAATTGATATTGAGCTCGAGGTTTCTGAATCAGACACCATGAAACCCATGCAACAAGTAGATGCGACTATTTTTGCCGATGTACAAAAAGAGGTGAATTATATAAAACAACCAACAGGTGCAAGCGAAGGCAGTTATGGCTCATTATTTAAACTCACAATGGATAACAAAGCCATTAAAGTTGAAGTGCAATACGGCAAAGCATCTGGCCAACTCATCCAAGTGTTGTCAGGGCTTGAGCCTGGTGAACAAGTCATTATTTCTACATTAGATATCCCCGCTGAAACAACAACAATAAAAATTGCTGGTTAAGGAAGAATAATATGAATACTGAAATTTTAAGAGTTAATAACCTAAGCAAGTCTTTTTCTAATGGCGAACAAGTCAGTCAAATTTTAAAAGGGATTAGCTTTACCGTGTACGACGGCGAGTTTATTTCTATTTCTGGGCCTTCTGGTTGCGGCAAGTCAACACTCCTTAACATTATGGGGCTGCTCGACACCCCTCAAAGTGGTGAATATTACATTGACGGTTTACTCGTCTCTGATATGGACTCAAACCAACGTGCGAAAGTACGCGGTAATCGTATTGGCTTTGTGTTTCAATCGTTTAACTTAATTGACGAAATGACTGTACTTGAAAATGTCGCTTTACCATTAAAATATCGAGGAGACTCGCTATCTTCACGTCATGCAAGAGCGTTAGATTGCCTAGAAAAAGTAGGTTTGGCTGATAAAGCTGATTTACACCCAAATCAAATTTCTGGTGGTCAACAACAACGCGTATCGATTGCACGCGCGCTAGCTGGTGATTCTGGCATTATGTTGGTCGACGAGCCCACAGGTAATTTGGACTCAAAAAATGGCGATGCAATCATGGCATTAATAAAAGACCTAAATCAGCAAGGCACCACGATTGTATTAGTTACCCATGATCCGCGTTATGCCGACATGGCTTCGCGCAATATCCAGTTAAAAGACGGTACTGTAGTTGCCCAAAGCGATGAGCTAGTGTCAAGCACGCCTGCAAATGTAGAACAGGTTGCTCAGCCATGTTAAAAACTGTCTACAATACCTTTAAACGTGCCAAACAATATTATTTTACTACTGTATTTACACTGACATTAACGCTCTCTATGGTGCTGAGCTCATTTAGTTTAGTGGACTTAGTGTTTTTCTCACCGTTGCCTTATCAACAAAGTGATAACTTATACTTACTTGAAGGCACGATTAATTCTAAAGGTTATTCAGGGCCCGCTAGTAACTCAAAAATAATGAGCTACATACAGAGTGAAAATACCGTTTTTACTGATGTTGCTGCTTACCATAAATGGACTGACTACAAGCTACTAGATAAACCAACAAGACCTGCTGTGGACGTAATACTTGCCACACATAATTTATTTGATCTACTCGGCGTACAACCCAAACTTGGTCGGTTATTCAACAAATCAGAAGCACTCGGTACTCAGCAAATGTCGGTCGTATTAGGCTACCGTGCTTGGCAAACCCACTATAATGGTGACCCGAATATTGTTGGTAAAAAAATACAACTCAACCAACGTCGCTTTACCGTTGTAGGTGTTGCACCTGACGATCTCGTATTACCCTCATACAGCAATATAAATGATGCAATATGGCTTCCCATTGATGCTGACGAAGCTTTTAACCCTAAAACATCTAACGGTTTTATGGGCGCGTATAAGAGTGTTGTTAGATTTAAGCCCACAGCCTCAGAGCAAGAGATCACGGAACAATTAGCTGACTTATCACTTAAAGGTGCACAGTTACACGCGCCTAATATTTTAAAAGATTTTACTGTCAATGCGCGTGTTACTGCATTTAATGATGCACTTAGGGGCGACAGCGGGAAGATTGTATTAATGCTATTATTGGGTGTGTGCTTATTAATGCTCATTGCTCTTATCAACCTTTCTAGTATGCAGCTCGCTAAAGCCATTACGCGCATCAAACCCCTTGCAATCAGCTTTGCATTTGGGGCAAGCAAAAAACAACTAATTATTGAAACGTTAAAACACAATATTTTACTTATTAGTATTGCAGTGTTACTTGCTTTAACACTTACTCAAATCGGCTTTATCGTTATTCAAAACCTAGCAGCTGACGCCATTCAACGTTTAGACACGCTTTCTCTTAGCTTTAATACTTTGTTATTTTCAGCTTTTCTGATTATTAGTATTGCCTCACTTTATTCATTTATAGAACTTAGTGTTGTGAAAGAGCAAAACTTAATGAGCAGCCTACAAAGCAGCGGTAAAGGAACGGGTAAGCAAATGAGTTCAGCCACCAGCCATTTACTTGTTGGTCTGCAAATTTTGTTTTCGTTTTTAGTATTAACCACTGCTAGCCACGTAGTTTTAGTAACTCTTTCTGAAGCACTCAGAAATAACGGACTGGATACAGAAGGTAAATATTCATTAACAATAAACTATAGTAATGTCGATAAATCCGGCGAACGTATTAATTTACACAAAGCAGTTAACCAGAGGTTGTTGGCGCTTAATAATGTGAGCAGCTTAGCTGTGTCATCCGAAATGAGGCTGCCAAAAACGGTTAATGTCAATCAAATATATAACGAAGCTGGACAGTATATTGCCCAAGCACGTAATAGCTTAGTAACTGCCAATTACTTTACTGAACTTAACTTAACGATAACGGGGAAAGGCTTTGCCAAAGGGGATGAACAACTAGAAAACCCACCGATCATTATCAATCAACGCCTTGCAGATTTACTTAATAAAAACAGTAATGAAGTACTAAACAGTAAAGTGAGTTTTGATAATAAAAGATATTACTCAATCATAGGTATTGTCAGCAACACCTATGTACCGGGCAGCCCTGAAAGTGAAGACTTTGAAGTTTTTACACCTAAAGATTACCCTGGTTGGCAACAATTTACATATTTGATTACTGTTGCAGATGAAAATAATGCAATTGCCCATATTCAACAAGCAGTATTAGAAGTAGATCAACGATTAGACATTAATAACATAGTATCTTTAACAAGTATGTTTGATGAAAAAAGGCAACGTCACTTAAATGCAGCATGGCTGGCTATTGTGTTGGCATCAACATCGCTGCTGATGGTGTGTATTGGCATAAACGGTATTGTTAGCTATTTAGTTAAAGTGCGCAGATATAGCTTAGGCGTAAAACTTTCTATGGGGGCTGACAATTATAGGTTACTAAAAGAAAGCTTATTAGAACTCATGCAACCCATAATAATGAGCTTAGTGTTAGCCTTTTCGTTGGCATTTTTAATTATAGGCTATTGTATGTCATTACCTGGGGTTGACCTGCCTATAGACTGGTGGTTAACAACGGTCATTTGGCTGGGTTTATTAGCGATATCAGTACTTGCCAGCTTTTTTCCGATCAACCAAACGTTACGACAAGATCCAATAAAGGCATTACGAAATGAGTAAACTTTATCTTATTATAGCGTTATGCTTCATTGCCTCATCATCCGTTGAAGCTATTGAAATAGATAATAGTAAGTGGACTAATCTCATAGAGTCTACAGGGCAAGAAACTATTTCATTATCACCAAATGGGGAGCTGGTTTTATTTTTACACCAAATTGAATACCCATCTATTGAATATTTATCTCAACAGCGCGTCGCATTAGCTGGTCTGGATTTTTATACTAATTTATCGAGCAGAGTTGATACTGAACAATATAGCCGCGCAACTTTATTTAATCTTGCAACAAACGCTAGAGAAGAAATTAAGACTCTAGAAGGAGTGATTGTCGATTTTAATTGGTCTCCTGATGCTAAAAAAGTCGCATTTTTAATTCAGCAGGGTGCCAATACAAACCTATGGTTGTACGATATAAATAACAATGTATCTAACAAACTAACAGATCTCAATTTATCCACAAGTCTTGGCGGAAGACATCTGCGATGGCTACCTGATGGCCAAAGTATTGTCGTCAAGCAGCGAAGTTTGCCAATAAAGACATCTGAGTATATACGTAAAAAACCCAATTTGTTGTCATCTGAGCTGCAAAAAGATCAAGGGCGGACCCATCAAAGCTTATTAATAAATGACGAGATGAAGAATCAGTTTACATCTATCAATCAAACCAAATTAGTGAAGATAGACCTCAATGGTAAAGTTTCTACATTAACTAAAAGTGGCTTATTTAATGATTTTTCCGTCTCTCCTGATAGTAAGTATTTACTGTATTCGATGCCACCGAGTGAGCTGTCATCTTATTTACCTTATAAAAAATGGGGGAGCGCTTATAATATCGTTAATATAGAAGAGCCAACTACCACATACAGCTTACCCAATTTAAACGATAAAATTAATCTACCTAAATCTAAAGATAGCGTACCTATTGGCGCTAGGTTAGTTAAATGGCTACCATCAGAAGACTCAACTGTGACTTGGGTCGAAGCGAGTGATAGAGGTGACATGTCTTTAGCTCAAACTTATCATGATCACATCTACAAACTGGTAAGTCCATTTGACGAGAATAAAAAACTGGTGCATCAAGTAAAATGGAGAGTTCACGATGTATTATGGGGCGTTTCAGGAATAGGTGTACTTCAGGAATGGCGCTATGATAGCAAACAGGCAAGAACTACTTTAATCAACGCCGAAACTTCTGTGAATTATTTAATCCATGAAAGAGATTATCGTGATAAGTTCAACGACTTTGGTGATCCACAGACTCTCCGTACGCCTGAAGGATATGAAGTTTTAGTTGAACAAGATAATTATTTATTTTTCTTTTCCTCAGGACAAAGTAAAGAAGGTATAAAGCCAATAGCTCAATCTTTTAATACATCGAATCACGTTGTTGAAACTATATTTTTAAGCAATGCTGACAATATAGAAATGCCCCTAAGAATCGCTAATGACACCTTAATAATAGAAAAGCAAAATAATACAAGCGCACCTCAATACTACGCATTAACGAGTAAAGGTTTCAAAAAACAGATTTCACTTTTATCAAGCGAAAATAAAAATAGTTTTGTTAACCAGCCACTTACTATCAATTACAACAGAAGCGATGGATTAAATCTGGTTGGAACGCTGCATTTACCTAACAATTATAAAAGGAATAAATCAGATAAAATCCCTGCTATTTTATGGATTTATCCTGATGAATTTAAAAATAAAAAACTTAGTCAACAAAATACAGTACGAACGAATTTATTTAGAGAATTTGATCCACTAAGCCCACTGGTATTTCTTCATGACGGTTTTGCCGTTTTCGAATCTCCCTCAATGCCAATCACTTCATTTAATGGGGGAGAGCCTAACGATGACTTCATTAATCAGATTCGTTTAAATGCCGAAGCTGCAGTCAATGCTTTAGAAGATACTGGCTCTATTGATATTCAAAGATTAGTTGTTATGGGGCATTCTTATGGAGCCTTTACTGTGGCTAACTTACTCGCGCATACAGATCTATTCAAAGCTGGTATTGCTCGAAGTGGTGCTTACAATAGGACTCTTACCCCTTTTGGATTTCAGGGTGAAAAACGTAATCTATGGCAAGCAAAGGAAACATATATTAATATATCCCCTCTAATTTATGCGGACAAAATAAATGAGCCTTTATTGTTAGTTCATGGTGAAAGCGATCAAAACTCGGGCACTTACCCAATGCAATCAATGAGAATGTATCAGGCACTAATTGCTAATAAAAAGACGACTCAGCTAATTATGCTTCCGTATGAAGGACATACATATCAAGCTAAAGAAAACCTATCTTACTTGCTCGTTCACCAGTCTGAATGGGTAAAGAAATGGCTAAACACTTCTGAATAATATGCTAAAACTATTTAATCCACGCCAAAAAGAGTTGCTTGAGCAACGCAAAACCGCCCATGAGACTTGCCGCTTGTTTAACAAAAGCCCCAGCAAAGGTAATTTAAAACGCATTAAGAGTTTATTTACTCAATGTGGTGAAGGCGTGATTATTGAGGCAGGGTTTCACTGCGATTATGGTAGTACACTTATTATTGGTGATCGTACCTTTATAAATATTAACTGCACCATTTTAGATTCTCCGCTACCTGAGTCGGCCATTAGTATTGGTAACGACTGTTTAATAGGCCCTAATGTGCAGTTATTAGCGGTATCTCACGCGGTTAACCCCACTGAGCGACTCAATAAAGAGAGTTTCACTAATCCAATATCTATAGGCAATAACGTGTGGATTGGTGCAGGTGCCATCATTTTAGCTGGCGTTTCAATTGGTGATAATGCTGTCGTGGGCGCAGGGTCAGTAGTAACCAAGGATGTAGCACCACGCTGTGCTGTGGCAGGCAATCCAGCAGTTAAAATTAAAGATATATAAGTTAGGTTCACAAATGAAAACCCTAGTAAGGTTAATCCACTAGACGCTACTTTAGGTTACGTTCATTTCTACAAAAATAATCACTTTAGCGCAATTAATTGTTGCGCTTTCAGTAGGCTTTGCTAATTTCATCTCTCGCTCAATTTTAACTCACCTTGTGTTAAGCTAAGTTAATTTACATTAGCGCTAATCTTATCTTCGGAGTAATTTAGTACGTGTTTTTAAATCGATATTTCAGCATTTTTCTCGTCGTTTTCATTTTGTCGGGTTGTCAAAGTACACCAGAAAAAGAAGTAACTACACATCCTCAGCAAACTATTAAAGCCAACATAGGAACGGTAGCTAGTACCCAAAAAGAGCCTGTAGAAAAAATAGCACCATTAAGTCCCAAAGAGCTGGATGATGTATGGCAACGAATTCGCACTCAGCTAAGCTTTAAAAGCTCAAACCACCCTGATGTGCAAAAACGTATTGCATGGTATTTAGCACACCCTAACTATATGGATGAAATAAGTATCCGTGCTACACCCTACCTTTATCATATCGTCACAGAAGTAGAAAAGCGTGACTTACCTATTGAGCTTGCTTTAATGCCGCTCATTGAGAGCGACTTTGACGCCAGTGCCTACTCACATAAGCATGCATCAGGGCTTTGGCAGCTTACACCATCAATAGCTAAATATTTCGAAGTACAAATATCTCCTTGGTATGATGGCAGGCACGATGTAATTGATAGCACTCGCGCAGCACTCGACTTTATGGAATATTTGTATGAACGCTTTGATGGTGATTGGTATCACGCTATTGCAGCTTACAACATAGGTGAAGGACGTGTCTTACAAGCAATTAAACGTAATAAAAAGCAAGGTAAACCGACTGACTTTTTTAATTTAAAACTACCATCGCAAACCCGTCACTATGTTCCTAAAATACTAGCCGCTGCTCAATTGTTAAAAAGTCAAAAAATGGCATTTCCACCTATCGCTAATAAAGAGGTTATTACAGCAGTGCCAATTTCTGGGGCAGTCATTTTAGCCGATAAAGAAAAGTGGCAACAACTAGAGTCTCTAAATTACGGTGTGATCCGTTTTCCAGCTGTTATTGATGCGCCGCATATCGTAGTGCCCACAAATGAAAAAACAGAGTTTCAAGCTATGCTCGCGAACCAAAAAAATAATGATTACAGCCAGTGGCAAGATTACACAATAAAACCCGGTGACAGCTTAAGTGTTATTGCCAAGCGCTACGCCTTAAGTGTTAGTCAGTTAAAAGCATTTAATAACTTAAAAAGTAATCGTATTCACATCGGCAAAAAACTCATTTTGCCGATGTTGGCGGACCAAGAAATTGAGCATAAAGTTAAATCTGGCGAAAGTTTATGGAAAATAGCAAAACATTATCAGGTTAGTATAACCAAGCTTAAGCAGTGGAATAACCTTTCACGCAATAGCTTAAAAATAGGTGAAAAGCTTACCGTATTCTTATCTAATAGTTAGCTCTCCCAATGCTCATTCGGCGCTAAAGCTCTTCCTAAAAGTGAAAGCGCCGTAGGCACAAGCTCTATTCATATCAGCTAGTTTTTCATGTTCAAAAAACATAATAGTACACATGCTAAAGACTAACACTGTCTTCTCCTGGAGCATTGATACTTT
>NZ_JBQSVO010000131.1:0-9772 GCF_052376275.1 Pseudoalteromonas sp. AOP7-A1-14
GAATTGATCTGTCAGCTCATAAGCAGATAAAGGTTTTTTTGCTTTTAGTAATATTTCTAAAACTTGCTGGCGTTTTTCTGTGAGTTTCCCGCCTGAAGTCGCACACTTTACATCTGCAAAACGAATTGCTTTTTTAAGTTGTTGTTGATTCACTCTAACCACACTAACTCAGGTTTACTTGGCTTGAGTTTTGCCATTCCTTGCCCCTTTTCATGACTCCATTGAACCTCTACCTGCTGCAATGAACTTGCCCACTCAAATACCGTTAGCGTTATTTTCTTAATAGGGGATTTACATAACAGTAAGTATTCAACCTTAATATCTTGATGTGTATGACCATCATCCTTCGCGCTGGGCAACGTTGGCTCACTTTGCTCCATAACACACGCGCCAACTAACTTTACAACTTGTTCAATAACTGCCAACCGTTTATTAAGCGCAGCTACTCGCTCTATTTGTTCAGGCGTTTCTGGGGAATGTTCAAAACCAAGTACATCCGCTGCTGGCAAAGTGAATTGTAAATGCCAGTGTTGCTTTTGCTGCACTATCAATAACTGGCCTTGACCATGAACATGTTGATGCTCATGACTGGCAGCAAAAAAAGGCATTAATGAAATTACCAGCAGCATGAACTGTAAATAACCGCTTTTTATAAGACCCACTTAAAAATCTCTACACAATAGTTAACTTTCACTTGATACATTATAACATTTCAAGCACAATTGATACAATATAACATACAACAAGGTGGTCAAATGAAACGAAGATCTCAATTAGCTGTTTTGATAGCGGCTTTATTACCTGCAAGTGTGCTTGCAAATTCTATTGAAGGCACAGTACTCAACAACCAAGGTAAAGTTGTTGCTAACGCAACGGTAGAAGTTGAAGGCTCAGACGTAAAAGTAGCCACCGACGAAAATGGTAAATTTGTCATCGTAAATTTAAAAGATGGCTTAAAAGAACTTCATGTTGTTGCACCTGGATACGCTCACCTTCATCGCGACATCACAGTAAGTGGCGATGAAAACCAGTCAATTACATTTAATTTAAAGCGTTCTCCAATCGAAGTAATCGACATTGAAGCAACGCCTATTCATATGTCGGCAATGGAATCAGCGTCTCCTGTTAGTGTTTTATCTGGCGAACAATTAAGACGCCAGCAAGCAGCAACCTTAGGTGATAGCCTTGAAAAACTCCCAGGTGTGAATACCAACTTTCATGCAAAAGTAGCCAGTACGCCAATTATTCGTGGCTTAAGCGGCCCTCGTGTATTGATCACTCAAAACGGTCTTGATGTAAGTGATGTATCAAGAGTGGGCCCTGATCACTCAGTCGCATCAGAAGCGTCAACTGCGCAGCAAATCGAAGTATTACGTGGTCCAGCAACATTATTTTATGGCAGCGGTGCAATTGGCGGTGTTGTTAATGTTGTTGATAACCGTGTGCCAACAGACAGCACAACGCGCGGCGAGTGGAACCTAGAACATAACTCTGTTGATAATCAAAAAGTGGCTTCGTTTAATGCCACCACAGGTACTGATTCATTCGCATTTTATGCCGATGCATTTTGGCGTGAAGCTGATGATTATGAAATCCCCGTAGCTGCTGAGTTAGATCACGATGAGCATGAAGAACATCATGGTGATTATACAGTTGAAAACAGTAATGAAGAGTCGGATGGCTTTACCGTTGGCGCTAGCTATTTATTTGACCAAGGTTTTGTTGGTATAGCTGTTGAGCAATTTAATCGCCAATACGGTATCCCAGGCCATACCCATGGTGGTGATGAAGAGCACAGCGAAGAAGAAAACGTGTATGCAGATTTAGAGCAAACTAAAGTGCAATTATTAGGCGAATATAATTTAGATAATGAGTGGCTTAATAAAATAAATCTTCGCATTGGCCATACTGATTACGACCATGCTGAAATTGAACATGGCGCAGTAGGTACTGTATTCAAAAATGAAACTAATGAATTCCGCGTAGACTTAATGCATAACCCATTTAATGAATGGAATGGCGGTTTCAGTTTTCATTACAAACAAAGTGATGTTGAAGCACAAGGCTCTGAGGCATTCACACCACCATCTGATACGCAAAGTTTTGCCGTAGCATTAATGGAAGAAAAACACTTTGGTGACTTTTTAGTGCAACTAGGTGGTCGTGTTGAACGTGTAACCATTGATGCAGATAACGTACTACTACCAAACATTGATGCACATACACATGATGCAGAAGGTGGGCATGACGATCATAACCACGATCATGGAGAAAGTGCTGATACCATTCGCATATTTGACGTAGAGCATGAATTTACACCAGTTAGCTTATCTGCAGGCGTAGTGTGGGACTTTACACCCGGCTATAACTTAGGGTTGTCAATATCACGTTCAGAACGTGCTCCTTCTGCTTCTGAATTGTTATCATTCGGTGCTCACATCGGTACTGGTACTTATGAAGTCGGTGCGCTATTTGATGTTGATGAAGACGGCCATTTTGGCTTGTCTGATCAAACAATAGATCTCGAAACAGCGAATAATATTGATTTAACCTTCCGTAAGACCGAAGGTGATATCGGCTTTATTTTTAATGCTTTCTACAACCAAGTGGACAACTATTACTACCAAATAGACACTGGCCTATACGCTGAAAGCGGCCATAGCCATGGTGATGAAGACGGTCATGATCATGATCACGCACACGACCACTCGTCTGAATTACCTGTTTACTTATTCAAAACTGATGACGTCATTTTACATGGTTTTGAAGCACAAGTTGCATGGCAGTTAACCGATGAGTTTAAGGTAGATTTATTCTCAGATTACGTTCGCGCCCGCCTTAAAGACGGCGGCGATTTACCGCGCACACCACCACTTCGCTTCGGTACTGAGTTTAGCTATCAAACAGAAAAGCTGAGCGCACACCTACACGTAACTCGCTATCAAGAACAAGATCGTACCGCACCAGAAGAAACCGCCACCGATGGTTACACCATGCTTGATGCCAGCATTTCATATGATTTATCAGTGTTAAATCAAGATGTCTCTCTATATCTACGCGGCACTAACTTAACAGACACCGAAGCACGTGTGCATAGCTCATTTTTAAAGAATATAGCACCACGTCCAGGTCGTAGTTTCGCACTCGGTATTCGCGGTTACTTTTAAGCGCTAAAAAAATTATAAATTAAGGAAATTAACATGACTAAACTATTTAAATTAAAACTGATTGCACTGGCAATAAGCAGCACACTAATCACCGCTTGTGGCGATGCAGAAACCAATATCGTTGAAAAAGATCCGATAGAAGTGCCAGATGATGGGCATGATCACGGTGATGGTGACGATCACGACCATGGTGATGAGTATGCAATCGACTCATTAGGTAGACTTGTGGTACTTGCTAGCGATAGCAACACAGCGAACTTTTTTGACCTAGATGACAATGAACTGCTTGAAACATTTACCCTTACAAATGATTCAAACACACTATCATCATCACCTGATTTTCGCTATGCAGTGATTGCTAGCCGCACACAAGATTATCTAAGTTTTATCGACGGTGGTTTATGGAGTGAAGATCACGGTGATCATCAAC
Organism: Pseudoalteromonas sp. AOP7-A1-14; assembly: GCF_052376275.1. Lineage (NCBI taxonomy): Bacteria > Pseudomonadati > Pseudomonadota > Gammaproteobacteria > Alteromonadales > Pseudoalteromonadaceae > Pseudoalteromonas > Pseudoalteromonas sp. AOP7-A1-14. Next base: position 3,598 of record NZ_JBQSVO010000131.1, read on the forward strand.
ACGATTACAAACAAGATCCAACATTTAGCGACTATGAACTAACCAATGGCAGTCGCCCTACGCATCTAGTTAAACACGATGGTAAATTAGCCATATTTTATGATGGTGATGCTGATTCAGGCACCGTTGCATCTGTTGAAGTATTAACCGATAACGACATCACAAGCGCAACTGATACCCTACCTAGTATTAGCTACGATATAAATATGCATGGTGTTGCCCAGCCACGTGGCGAGCATTTATTATCAACCATTCGCCGTGATGATGCAGAAAGTACATCAGCTGCTAAAGTTTTGCCTGATCAAGTAGGTGTTTACCATTTCCATGATGGTGAATATGAGCTTGAGCAAACTTTAGAGCTTACTTGCCCTGATTTACACGGTGCAGCACAAAACCATGACTATGTTGCTTTTGGCTGTAGCGACGGCATACTTTTAGCTCACCAACACGATGACGAGTACCACGCAGAAAAAGTAGCAAATATTAATGCAGTTGGCGACTTACGTATTGGTTCTATATACGGTCATGAAGACAGCGAAACCTTTATTGGGGTTGCGTCTGGCCACGGTGGCGGCCCTGCGGTAATTGTAAGCATCAACCCAGCAAATACTGAAATGGAAGAATTAGAATGGCAACTAGCCGATGGCGCAAGTGCTGTTTCTTACTCTTTTTCAGCAAATGGCGAGCACTTTTTAGTATTAGACAGCCTAGGCTTTTTAAACGTGCTTGAAGCGCATGCACACGACGACCACACCCACTGGGAGCTAGCAGGTCAAGTAGATATCACAGAAGCAGACGTTGCAACCATGCCTGAAGGCATGAAATTTACTATGACAGTGGCGCAAAATGGTCAGTTTGCTTACGTAGCCGACCCAATTGCTCAACATGTGGTACAAGTACACCTAGAAGACTTAGAAATTGAAGGTGAACTAGAACTAACATTCCCACCTGCAGCTATCACTTGGTTAGGTATTGCACAAGAGGAAGAAGAACACGACCACGATCATTAAACTCGTAGCGTGTTTAACTGTTAACATTTTAGGCTAACGCCACTAAATGAAAAACCCCGTAATTAGCTTAACTAATTACGGGGTTTTTATTATTTTTTAGCGACTCTCTATTTACGACGCCAGCCGCTCCAAACGTCATCTTGTTGGTTGGCTTTTTTCTTCTTCTTTTTACCAGTGCCTTCAGGTTTTGCCATTGGCTTGTCGTTTTTAAGCGCATGTGCGGCATCAAGGTTGGCTTGGTTTACAGCAAAACCTGTTACCTCTTCGCGCTCTAAACGTAGTTTGTTTTTCTTCTCAATAATTCTAAAGTGATGGAAGTCTTCATAATCAATCAGTGATAACGCTAAACCTACTTCACCTGCACGGCCGCTTCGGCCAATACGGTGCATATAATCAGCTGGGCTGCGCGGTAAGTTAAAGTTAATTACCACCGGCAGTTTAGTAATATCTAAACCACGGGCGGCAATATCCGTGGCTATTAGCACTTCTATTTCGCCGTTTTTAAACTTTTCGATTACTCGAGTACGTTCACTTTGCCCTTTATCACCATGGAACACTTGCGCATTCACGCCACGCTTTTCAAGTTTGCCCGCTAAATGCTCACAGTCTTTTTTCGCGTTTACAAAAATCAGCGCTTGGCGCCATTGATGAGCTTTAATTAAGTGTGCTAAAACCGTAGTTTTTTCACCTTTATTTACCGTAAAGACACGCTGCACTAAAGTGCTTTCATCTTTGCTTTGTACTTGTATTTCAACAGGGTCGTTTAGCAGTTCTTGCGTTAATAGCTTAACTTGCTCTGGGAAGGTCGCTGAAAACAACATAGTTTGTTTTTTAGCTGGCATTAGCGCTAATAGCTCAGCAAGTTCTTCAGTAAAACCCAGGCTCAACATGCGGTCTGCTTCATCAAGCACTAAGGTGTTTACTTTATCAAGTTTAATGGCATTGCTTGAAATTAAATCGAGTAACCGACCAGGGGTTGCCACGATAATATCTGCACCGCCACGTAGAGCCTGCATTTGTGTATTAACCGACACACCACCAAATACCGCAACGGTTTTAATTTTGCCATTAAAATTCGCAGCATACGATTTAACGCTATCGGCTACTTGGGTTGCCAGCTCTCGGGTAGGTACTAAAATGAGCCCTGAAACAAAGTTACCTTTGCTCGCAGTACTTTTACCGCCTTGCTCTAGGAAAGCTCTTTGTAGCATTGGTAATGCAAAGGTTGCTGTTTTACCTGAGCCAGTATTTGCCCCTGCAATTAAGTCACTTCCCGCCAAGATGCTTGGAATTGCTTTTGCCTGAATGGAGGTAGGTTGCTTGTATTCAAGGTCATACAATCGAGCAATTAGCTCTGGAATAAGGCCAAGTTCGTTGAAATTGCTAGGATTTGCGGTTGGGGTCATAAAAAGTGCGGACTCATTACTAAAAATAGCCTGCAATTTTAGCGTATTTATTGCTCGTTAAGTAGGGGTTAGTGATTTTAATGTAGTTTAGATAACAGCTGCGCGGTCCGAACTACAAGTTACGAGCTGGTTTGAGTAAATCATCTGCTCTTTTATAATTGGATTCGTAAAATCACTGTATACTTTAAATCACCGGCCACTTTAGGAGTTTGAAGTAGAAATTTTAGGTATTACAACAATAAAGTTATTTCCTGAGATAGATTCCGTTGCAAAATTTTTAAAAGATAGAAAGTAATATACTGAAGCAAAGTTCAAAAAAGAGGATAATAATGCTTGAAAAGATGATTTATCGGCTAAAACCTGATCTCTGGCTAATTAGTATCGCCAAACATTAAAAAAGGCGCATTAAGCACCTTTTTATTTTTAACAGGTAACTAACAACCTATTGATTCTATTCAACTGTAACCGACTTAGCTAAGTTACGCGGTTGGTCAACATCCGTACCTTTTATTACTGCTACGTAGTACGAAAGTAACTGTAGTGGGATTGTATACACAATAGGCGCAATTACATTATCGACATGATTTACATTAATCACGCGCATAGTGTCGTCTGATGCAAAGGCTGAATCTTTATCAGCAAACACATAAATAATGCCGCCACGAGCACGTACTTCTTCTACGTTTGATTTAAGCTTTTCAAGTAGCTCGTTGTTTGGTGCTACCACAATAATTGGCATATCGGCATCAATAAGCGCTAATGGCCCATGCTTAAGCTCGCCAGCTGCGTATGCCTCGGCATGGATGTATGAAATTTCTTTAAGCTTAAGCGCACCTTCCATCGCGATTGGGTATTGCGAGCCACGACCTAAAAACAGTGAATGGTGCTTGTCAGCAAACTCTTCTGCTAGGTCTTCAATGCCATCAGCTAGCAATAATGCTTCTTCAAGCTTATTTGGTAGAGTTTTAATCGCGTTAGTAATAGTACTTTGATCTAGACCTTTTTCTTGCGCTATAGACGCAGTAAGCATTAACAAACCAACTAACTGTGTGGTAAATGCTTTAGTAGAGGCTACACCAATTTCAGCGCCGGCTTTGGTCATAAAGGCTAAATCAGACTCACGTACTAGTGATGAACCCGGTACGTTACAAATGGTCATTGAAGCCATGTAACCTTGCTGTTTCGCTAAACGCAGTGCCGCTAAGGTATCGGCGGTTTCACCCGATTGTGAAATAGTTACCAGTAAGCTGTTTTCGTGCACGAAAGATTCGCGATAGCGAAACTCAGAAGCAATCTCTACATTACAGCTTACGCCTGCGAATTGCTCAAGCCAGTAGCGCGCCACCATGCCTGAATGATACGACGTGCCACAAGCAATGATCTGTACGTGCTTTACGTCTTTAAAAATTTGTTGTGCGCTTTCGCCAAAGGCATCTGTAGCAACCCGATCGTCTTTTAAACGCCCATCAAGAGTATTACGTACGGCAAGAGGTTGCTCGTAAATCTCTTTTAACATGTAGTGACGGTATTCACCTTTGCCTGACGCATCTTGAGTGATGTTTGATTCAATTACTTCACGCTCAACGACTTGGCCGTCGGCATCAAAAATTTCAACGCTATCACGGGTTACACGCGCTACGTCACCTTCTTCTAGATAAATAAAGCTACGTGTTACGGCTAACAATGCTAATTGGTCAGAAGCAATAAAGTTCTCACCAAGGCCAAGGCCTATTACTAATGGGCTGCCTGAACGAGCAACTACAATTTCGTTATCGTTAGCTTTATCAAATATTACAGTACCAAATGCACCTTCAAACTGTTTAACAGCAGCTTGTACTGCGGCTAATAAAGAGGTGTGCTGTTGGCGAAGTTGGTGGATTAAATGCACCATCACTTCGGTATCAGTATCTGACAAAAACTCGTAACCGTCACCTTTGAGCGCTTCACGTAGGCTTGCATGGTTTTCAATAATACCATTATGGACTAGCGCAATTTCGCTGCTTGAAATATGCGGATGCGCATTAGCTTCAGTTACGCCGCCATGAGTTGCCCAACGAGTGTGTGCTATGCCTGTAGTTCCTTTCACATTGGCTTGATTTAAAGCAGCTTCTAAATTAGCAACTTTACCCACAGCTTTTACTGTATTGAGCGTGTTACTCTCTAAAAGTGCAACGCCCGCAGAGTCATATCCTCGGTACTCTAAGCGCTTTAAACCTTCTACTAAAATTTTATTTACTGGGCGCTCTGCAACAACCCCTACAATTCCACACATAGTCTTTCCTTTTGCACATGCCAAAGCGGTTACTTTGGGTTTATGTGTTGTTTGATATTAAAATGTATATCACAGGTGTTGTCGGCCTGTAATAGACACGAATTCATCTTATGGCTCGGCGCAAATAAGCTTTACACCGCATGCTTGGATGGCTTTTTGAATACCTGGCGCTAAGTTATTGTCAGTAATAACCGTGGTTATCCGCTGCCAAGGCAGCTCTAAATTAGGGATTTTTCGACCAATCTTTTCAGATTCAACGAGTACAATAACCTCTCGGGCTGCACCTGCCATAACTTGGCTTAAACCAACCAGTTCATTAAACGTGGTAGTACCGCGATCTACATCAATCCCATCGGCGCCAATAAACAATTGGTCAAAATCATACGAGCGTAAAACGTTCTCAGCCACTTGTCCTTGGAACGATTCTGAATGTGGATCCCATGTGCCACCTGTCATCAAAAGTGTTGGCTCGTTCTCAAGCGCCAGTAAACGGTTAGCCACTTTTATTGCGTTGGTCATTACAACAAGGCCACGATTTTTACTTAGCTCAGGAATCATCGCCGCGGTTGTACGACCACTATCGATAATAATACGATTATGATCTTTAATCAGTTCAGCTGCGGCTTTGGCTATAGCCACTTTACGCTTAGAATCAATCTCATCGCTTACTATCTCTTTTGGTAATGCAATAGCACCGCCATAACGGCGCAGTAACAGGCCACTTTTTTCAAGCGCAGTTAAATCTTTTCGAATAGTCACTTCAGAGGTTTGAAACTGCTCAGCTAATTTTTCCACGACCACTTCACCAAGCTCATTAACCTGAGCCAATATATTGTGACGTCGTTGCTGGGTGTTTCGTTTGGTCATAAGTGATATGCAATTAAGTTTCGTTTCGAAAGATGCGCAATTTTAAACGAAACTAGTTAAATGGCAAGCCGTAGATCAAAAAAAGCGCAAAATGCGCTTTTAATTGGTCAGGGAAATTCTATTGAGGACTTAGCAATTCTCCACTCAAAATACATTTAACAATGGCATGCTGTCGGTTTGTACTGTTTGTCTTTCTAATACAATTTGTTAAATGGAAATCAACGGTTCTTTGGCTAATGCTGAGTATTTGACTGATCTCCCAAGATGTTTTTCCAACAGATGCCCAACGAATACATTCTTTTTCACGTCGCGTAATTTTTACAGCCTCAAGACTTGTTGAGCGTCGGTAAGCTTCAAATATTTCAACTAAAAAAATTCGCCAGTAATCCCCTAGCATTTTCACTTTACGAGGTTCAGCGCCTAAATTTGACAATTCCAACACTAGACAAGCAAATTTATTCTTCTGTAAACCCGTAGGAATTATTAATACCGACTCATAGCTGCCAATTAACTCACTTAGCTGAATTGCTCTTGTTTCATTTAAGCAATAATGAAGCAACCCCTTACAGGAATTAATATCATTTAAAAAAGAATCATCAAATTCACCGAAATAATGAGTC
>NZ_JBQSVO010000132.1:0-9476 GCF_052376275.1 Pseudoalteromonas sp. AOP7-A1-14
GCCTATCACTTCAAATAAACCTATCCCCTTTTCGCCTTCTGCATTGGTTCCGGTCCAAATCGAGGAGTCACCAATAATCATGAAGTCATTAAAACTGGTTAATGAAGTTGAGCCAATAACGTGATTTGAAAGCTCTGGAAATAGCGCAAACGAGCCACCAATAAAAATGACAAATAACCACGGTGCACATAATTTTGAAAAGTCAGCCACCGTAGAAAAACCATACATGGCAACAAACACCACTATCGAACCAACAGCCAGTACGATAGCAACAAACCAAAGGCTATTTGGATACCAATTAAGCTGAGCAGGTATATCAAATAAAAATCGCACCGCGGTGGAGGAAACAGTGATCATTGCCGCTGATATGACACTAAAAATGACCACATTTGCCCAGTTATAGAGCTTAGTCATTGAGTTGCCCGCAATTTTGTTTAAATAATTATATAAACTTAAGCGAGTTTCGACAGCAATTGGCGCCGTAAGTAACCACCATGAGCACATGGCAAGTAAGTTACCTATTAGCAAGCCAAGTAAAATATCAATTGTCGAAGCACCCAGTGCCACAAATGTTGCACCGATTACAAATTCAGTTGCTGCTACATGCTCTCCAGCATACAGCCCAGCAAAGTGTTTCCAACCATGAAGTTTATGTTGAGCAACAGGAAGCTGTTCTTCGTTAACTTCACTTAAATTAGGTGTGTTTTGATGTGTTGTCATTATCATTTCCTATGCCTTTACTACTTATTCGTATTTTTGCTCAAAAAAATAGTTTCAGACGTATTATTAATCGTTATGAAATGTTTTTAAGAATTCTTTCAGCTGTGTATTCATTTGTGATCAGCGAATTAATCAGCTTACCTTGCAAAGCACTTTCAATAGCCGCGACTTTTTCAGGGCCTGCGGCAATACCAAATACAGGTTTTTCAGTATTTTTTTGCAGTGGTACACTTAGTAAACGCTCGGTCAGTGTGTTATTAATGAGTGTGCCGTTTTTGTCATAAAGCCAACTCACTATTTCGCCGGTAACCCCGGCATCTTGAAATGATTGCAGCTCATCTGTATCTATAAAACCATCTAACAGAAGCGGTGAGCTAGGTGTCATATGTCCAATCCCCACAAAGGTCGCATCAGCATTGGCTGCTAAGTTAAAAATATTTTTAACTGGCGCTAAGTCATGTAATAACTCTTTTTGTGCTTGGGTTTGCGCTAATAAAGGCAACGGTAAAGGAAAGTGCTTAGCGTTAACCCGATTAGCCATACTTACTACAATATCAAATTTAGATGCTGAGCCATCTTCCATCATGTTACCCACTAGCGATACCAACTTATGTTGCTCGCACTCCATGCTTGGCAATTCATCGATACAGGCTTTTAATGACCGTCCAGTACCAAATGCAAGAGTTTTTGGTTGCTTTGATTTTAGATAACGCTCTAAAATTTTAGCGCCACTTTGTGCAAGCCCATATGATGAGTTGATATCATTTGGATCACTTGGGGCGACTTCACATTCTAATAAATTAAATTCAGCCTTTAACTGCTCAGCAAGCTCCATACAACGTGTAATAGGATGATCTAAACGTACTTTTATCAAACTTTCACTAACTGCAAGGGCGACCAAGCGCTGTGCTGATTGACGTGATACATCCAATTTTTGTGCTATTTCGTCTTGGGTATTTTTAGCTACATAGTAAAGCCATGCAGCTCGAGCAGCGTCTTCTAGCTTTTTTAATTCACTGTTTGATTTTTCATTCATAATTATTGTTTGTGTGTGAGTTTAGGATAAGCAGTAAAAAATGACCGCCAATGGGTAAGTAACGCAACATTAGGGAAATTTAAATGCACATGATTTATTCCCCCAACTAAATGTTGGCCACCACTATAGTGAACAACCTGCATATTTGCGCTCAAGGCTGCTTGAACACCAGCGCTACTGTCTTCAATCACTAAGCAATTTTGAGGTGAAACCTCCATCGACGCAGCTGCATGTAGAAATAAATCTGGTGCAGGCTTGCCAGAGGTAACTTCTTCACTGGTAAAAATATTCTTAAAGATCGACTCAAAATTAACAGCTTGCAATGCTTTTTTTGTTCTTGAACGACTACTACTTGTAGCAATACAAAATGGTACATTAAGGTTTTTAAGTACCTCATGAATACCTGTTGTTGCTTGTAAGTGCTCGGCGAACATAGTAACTAATATTTTCCGGTAATCGTTTTCAAATTGGCTTGGCAAGTTAATCCCAAAAGCGGTTGCAACTTTTTCGCTGACAGTTTTAAAACTGCAGCCTAAAAAATGCTGCTGTACATAGCGCTTATCTATATTGATATTTAAATCGCGCAGCATGCTGATTAACACGCGGGCACTTAATACCTCACTGTCGATAACAACACCGTCACAATCAAAAATCACTAGCTCTATGTTATTGGCCATTTTGCCACCTTTTTGTGCATTTAGATTTTCACCTCACCAGCATGGGCATTAGCCCAAGCAGTGGGCATACTCTCTTTTACATATACTAATGTCAATAAAAAGTGAATAATAAACGCACCAGCATGGTGATTTCAGGTAAAAAAACACCTGAAAACCCATGCTTTCAATAGAGTTATAGTCAAATACTAGACTAAGGTCTAATGCCTCACTATTACATTGAGAAAACCAAACCAATCTAAAATACAAATCAAACCAATCTAATCAATCACCTTTACCGAATAAAAGCTTACTCATATACTCAGTACCAATTAATAAGCCAACTGACTGGCACAATATCTAGAGGTCACTATGAATAAACTAACTAACAATAAAGCTAAATTAACCTTAAGCGCTATTATGCTCGCAATGGCATTACCTAGCAGTGCAGCAACGCTAACTAAAGATAACGGCGCGGCGGTTGGCGATAACCAAAACTCAATTACCGCTGGTGAACGCGGTAGCGTATTACTTGAAGACGTACAATTAATTCAAAAACTGCAACGCTTTGCTCGTGAACGTATTCCAGAGCGTGTAGTACATGCACGTGGTACCGGTGCACATGGTGTATTTACGGCAAGCAAAGCGCTAGATGACTTAACTATTGCAGCCCCATTTAACGAAATAGACAAAGAGACAGAAGTATTTGTACGATTTTCATCAGTTATCCACTCTAAGGGTAGTCCTGAAACCTTGCGTGATCCACGCGGCTTTGCAACTAAGTTTTATACTGACGAAGGTAACTGGGATTTAGTAGGTAACAACCTGCCGGTATTTTTTATTCGTGATGCGATCAAATTCCCTGACATGGTACATTCATTAAAACCATCACCTATCGATAACATCCAAGATCCAAATCGTTTTTTTGATTTCTTCTCGTATGAGCCGGGCTCTACTCACATGCTAACATGGGTTTACAGTGATAACGGTACACCAGCAAGCCTACGTAAAATGGATGGCTTTGGCGTACATGCATACAAAATGATTAATAAATCCGGTGATGTAAAATACGTTAAGTTCCATTGGGTAAGCAAACAAGGTATTGATAACTTAAGTGCAAAAGAGGTAACCGAAGTACAAGGTAAAAACTTTCAGCACTTAACTCATGACCTATACACCGAAATCAATAAGGGTAACTTTCCTAAGTGGGATCTGTATATAAAAACGCTTACACCATCGCAACTAAATAACTTTGATTACAACCCATTAGATGCTACAAAAATGTGGTTAGGTGTTAAAGAAACTAAAGTCGGTACCATGACGTTAAACCGTGTACCAGATAACTTTTTCCAATCGACAGAACAAGTTGCCATGGCACCGGGTAATATTATTCCGGGCATTGAGCCATCAGAAGATAGGCTGCTACAAGGTCGCGTATTTTCATACGCAGATACACAAATGTATCGCCTAGGTGCTAACCATCAACAACTGCCAGTTAACCGTACAAAAGTTGATGTAGTTAATTATAACCAAGATGGTGCTATGAACTACGGTAATACTCAAGGTAACGTTAACTATCAACCAAGCCACGAAAATGTAGCTGAGAATCCAATTGCTCGTAGAAGCCAAACGAAACTAAAAGGTTTTGTACAGCAAGCAGCTATTAAAAAGCAGCAAAACTTCGCTCAAGCAGGCGTTTTATACCGCAGCTTTAGCAAGCAAGAGCGTACTAATTTAGTTAGCAACCTAGCGGGCGACTTAGGTAAAGTAAAAGACAGCAACGTTAAGCACAAAATGCTTAGTCACTTTTACAAAGCCGATACTGAATACGGTACACGCTTAACTAAAGCCGTAAACGGCGATATTAAAATGGTTAAGCAACTAGCCAATAAACTTTAACAACCCGACCCTAACCATTTAGAGGAGGACTTGCTCTTCCTCTTTTTTACAGGACACATTTATGCGTTACTTACTAATAGTTTTATTCGCTGTTTTGAGCTTTAAAGCCGCTGCTAATGAACCAAAAACAGATACACAATCGCAATATGATAACTTGCTTGCATATTACTTTGCTGCTGCACGCACTGATGATGATACCGTTATTAGCCAATTTGTAAGCGCGGGAGTACCTATTAATAGCTATAACAATAAGGGATATTCAGCCTTAATGATTGCCACCTACCACGGCCATAAAAAAACAGTAAATACCTTATTAAACCTCGGAGCTAATGCATGTTTAGAAGACAACCGTGGCAACACAGCACTAATGGCCGCGATCTTTAGAGGTGAGTTTAGTATTGCCAAAACCTTAGTTAGTCTCGATTGCGATGCAGAACATGTAAATAAAGCAGGGCAAACTGCTGAACAATTTGCACAAACCTTTGGCCAACAAAAGGTGATAGAGTTATTAGATAAGTACAAAACTAAATAGATAGCAATTTATAGAGCTCGTTAGCCAGCTTTTTATGTCCACTTTTAGGAATGTGTATACCTTCACTTTTACAAGGTTCGACGAGCGGGTAGCAATCTAAAAACTCACAACCGTATTTTTTAGCAACCTGCATAAAATGCAGCCCTAATGCTTTAGATTTTTGCTCAGCATCTTTATAAACTTTTTGATACTGCCCCACTTCAAACACTTTTGGTGGACTTAAAATAATGATTAAGGGTTGATTGCTAGGTTTTTGGTTTTTCTGTTTTTGGTGACTAAGTTCGTGATTAATTACTTGCCGATAAAAAGCCTTAATACTCATTATTAATTGCTCTAAACCCTCAGCTATTTGTTTGGGTGTTAAAGCGAAACGGGCTTTTAAATCATTCGTACCTAACTGAATAATGATTGCATCCAGCTTATGCTCTTCAAGATACGGTTTTAAATATTTTATGCCTGATTTATCACCGGTAAACGCTAAGTTTTTCACTAAAGTACGGTTAGGTTGACCAGCTTCTATTACATGGCATTGCTCAGCTAACTGCTGTTTAAGTAAAGTTGGAAAGCGCTCGTATTCTGATAGCCGCTTTCCATCTAAGGGTGATATACCAAAGGTATTTGAGTCACCAAAACACAATATATTCATTAAAAAGGATTCAAAGTATAACCTTGTTGCTGCAGCTGTGCATGGGCTGTCATCGCTGAAAGCGACATTTTTACGCCAGGAATAAGTTCTTCAGGAGCAACCTTCATATGCGTAGCTGATTGCCCGCAGACATATATAACAGTATTATTTTCAAGTAATTGGTTTATAAGAGATTGATTTTTATTATCCATACCAAAGCGCTTTTTATAAAAGCTATTTTCTAGTACATCAACACTTGCGCCACCATGTACCACCAGGGCTAATTGAATATTTTCAAGCTTAACACCATGTGCTACATGCAAATTAATAAAGCGTGCCAAGCTATCTATATAGTTATTTTTCGCGCCTTTTTCCGCACCACCACCAACATCAAAAGCAACTTTAAATTTTGTTTGTTTATCTATAGGCGCATGATTTGGTACTTCATAAAAACGGCCAAAATCTTTTATAATGGGTTCGCTTTGCTCAGCAGTTGCAATAAAGCTAACTAAAGTAAGTGCTACGGCTAAAAATAATGATTTCATAAATTATCCTTTTCTTTTTTGTTTAACCTACCCTAACTCTATTTAAAGTAATTAACTAGCTTGAATATACTGGTGTGATTGAAAAGTCATTCCTAAATAAAGAAAAATGTATTTACACTTAACGTAAATGCATCGGGTGCTGAGGGAGGTGCCGCATTAGACAGTAGTGAAAACTACTTTTGTAGTCGTGTTCTAAGCTTAGATTTTAGGATTGCGATTGTTATTTATTAATTTTTCTTGCATTTGGTTAGCTCCTTTTTTTATGGTGGAGCGAAGCTATGACCGTTCAACATAAAAAACTCCTCGAAGCTAATTTAACCGCAGGTTATGTCGCTAAGCGCAGTGGTGTAAAAGTATCAGCACTGCACTTTTACGAAACTGAAGGCCTAAGCAGAAGCTGGCGCAGCAGCGGTAACCAACGTCGCTGTAAACCCGATGTACTGAAACGTGTAGCGCTTATAAAAGCTGCGCAAACGATGGGAGTAACACTTGAAGCAATTAAACAGACATTAGCCACTTTACCTGATAAACGCACTCCGACAAAAAAGGACGGGGCAGCTACAAACTCTTACAAAGCAAGTTTTATACTGAAGGTTTTTTTATTAAACCTCGCATACACCATAAATAGTGAAAAAGTGTTCTGGCGCTTCCTCAATTGGTATATCGTATGTTTGTGGCTCTTTCGAGATATCACAAACTAAATCATCAAGTAGTCTTTTTAGTGTGTCACTTTGCTCATGCAAAACAACTCTGATAGCCCATAGTACAACACCTTCTGGTGTACCATTTTCTAAATAAATATGCTGAGTCAACGACTCATTATCAAACATATTTGAGGGTTTAGACGTATTAATCGTTTTCTCAGTAAACGCAAAATAACCCTTATCATCTGTTGTTGTTTCATCTATGTATTCGTCACCATAAGTCAGCGATCTAATTACTTTAGTATCAGCAACGGGTAATCCTTCATTTAATAATCGCCCCTGTACAGGTGCTGATAAAACAAATTCTTGTTTATTAAAAAAACCAAACATACCTGCAAAAGCCTGCGTTGTAGTAAAAAAAACAATAGTAATAGATACAATTACCAGTAATAACCCCTTTAATCTTGATAATAAAATGCCAAACCTCCCAAGCTTGAGTCTTAGAGCACACAATTTATGAATCAGAAGCTCAGCTTAGACACTATTTCTTTATAATACAGTGTCTTCGTGCTTCTCAGTAACTAGAGGGCACTTATTAACGGTCTTAGGTATAAAAGCCCCGCGATGAATAAAGCCAAGTTTAATACAATAATAAACCACAAGATCACAATAAAACGCCGCTTTTTAGATTTATGGCGAAACCATTGCTGAGCTAATAATGCCCCAGGCCAACCACAACAAAGTGCAAAGATGTGCAAACTACGCTCAGGCACTCGAGTCGATGCCTGAGTAGTGTTCATGGCTAAATGCTTATCCCACTTATATACTAAGAGAGTTACTGTACTCATTAGGGCATACATGCCTGCAACAAAAGTTGGCCAATAACCAAACTTCCCACCAATAAACAGCCCAGCCAGAAAACAGCCAGCAAATAGTATTAATATTTTTTTAATAAGCAAGCAGTGGCCCATACTAATCTTGTTAATAATGATTAGAATTGATTATGACACACTTAAAAATCTTTCTGTGATCTGTTTGTACTTTCTAAATACATACTAACCAGGGATGAATCGTCACTTTTCACTAAGAATTGGTTTTTAACCCTCTTTAGTGACTTGCCAGGCTGATTGACTACTAAACGTAAACCACTAATGCGATATATGAGATATGAGAGGTGAAAGGAAAATAACAAAGTGCATAAACTAGTCAGAAAGTAGCGCTTTAAAAATACCAGAGCACTCTGGTTAAAATAAAAAGCGCGGCTGTATGGCCGCGCTATTAAGGTTGTTACTGTTATTTAGCAAACTTTTTAAATGGTTCATCTACCGGCGTATCGGCTAAATGGTTAGTGTAATTACTCATCACCTTTTGCGATAAACCGACCACGATTTCAAGCAACTGTTGCTTAGTAAAACCTGCATTAAAGAACGTTTCAAGCTCTGCATCACTAATCACACCACGGTTGCGGGTCATAGCAAGCGTGGTATCACGCAGCACTTCTAGCTTTTTATCGCTAAGAGGCGTTTTATTTACAAGTGCATCAACAATTTCTTGATCAACATTCATACCTGCAGCAATTGCGCTATGAGCGGGTACGCAATAGTGACATTCGTGCTCTACATTAATGGTTTGCCAAACCACTGTAAGCTCTTCTTTATTAAACGAGGTGTTTTGAAATAGCTCATGCAAAACTTGATAACCCTCAAGTAGGGTTGGCGCTTCAGCCATTACCGCATGCAGATTTGGCACCATACCAAATGCTTCTTTTGATTTAGCAAGTAGTGATTTTGCAGCTTCTGGGGCGTTTTCTTGAGTGTATAAAGTAAAGTCTGTCATATCATCTCCAACAGTTTGATTATTAACAATGGCATTAGAATAGTTGATTTTGAACGTTTGTTCAAGTTAAAATTGAACGTATGTTCAACTTATGAATTTTCTGATGGCTAATAAAATAAAATTCGATCGTGATAACGTAGTGCAGCTTGCTAGTCAATTATTTTGGCAAAAGGGCTTCCATGCGACCTCTACCCGTGATCTACAAGACACCATTGATATGCGCCCAGGCAGTATTTATGCAGCATTTGGATCTAAAGAAGGTTTATATTGCGAGGCGTTAAAAAATTACACCACGATGATGCAAGCAACATTAGAGCAATGCTTAGCTGAGAGTGAAACAGTCTTAGCGGGTCTTAAAGCATTTGTGCAGCAGGTTACTATTGCAGATAAGCAATGCAGTCAACCCAGCGAAATATGCATGTTGGTTAAAGCTAATGCAGAGTTTAGCGAACAACAACCGCAGTTAAAGGCATTAAGTGAAACGCTGCTTGCTCAGTTTGAGCAATATTTAGCGTCGTTATTCACTAAAGCTCAAGCAAATAATGAACTGGCAAACGATCTACCTGCAATTGAATATGCCCGTCTGTTTCAAATTCAATTTACAGGGCTGCGCAGTTACTTACACCGTCCACAACCTCACAACACCGCAATGAACTTAATTGATAGTATGTTTGTGATGTTAAAGCAGCTATAAAAACGTAATAACGAGGGTCTGTTGACCTTTGCGGATTAAAATTTGTTCAAACTCGGGGCGGTTTAATCGCTTTGCTCGGTTTGTAACCTAGTGGGCTAAGTAAAAACCGAGCAAAGCTTCCGCGTCCTGCTTACGCCCCTTACCTACATCCATGTAGGCAACAAAGAGTAAATCGCCCCGAGGCAGAACCCAAAGGGCAGCGCCTGTTTGGCATTGATGCTGCGTTATCACCTATTTATGGGGAATAACCACACTACATAGGCGCTGCCTTGCCTAACTACCAAACAGACTG
>NZ_JBQSVO010000133.1:0-9474 GCF_052376275.1 Pseudoalteromonas sp. AOP7-A1-14
GTTATGCTCTTTAAGTGGTAACAGATGTACTCAGACAAAGCTTAATAGTTTAAGTTAGTCCTTTTATTGCTGCCTTTAAAAAACAAAGTTATAGTGGTATTACTTTCATTTATTTATGAGCTTACCTTTGTCATCTACATTCTTACCAGATATTACCGTTACGCAGCTAGGTTCTGAGTTCGAGGCATTGCAGCAACGTTTTATGGCCGAACCTTATTTGCCAATTTCAGAACGCATTGCGTTGTTAACATTACTTAAGCGTAAGTTATTGGTATTAGAAACTGAGCTTGTGGCTGCCAGCTCAAAAGATTTTGGCTACCGAACTGAGTTTGACACAGTGATGGGGGACTTATTACCGACCATAAAAGCTATTTCACATACCCTAAAACATTTAGACAAATGGGCTAAAGACTCGCCACGTCGTGCGGGGTTTAGTTTGGCACCTTCAAAAGTCTCGGTTAGTTATCAACCCAAGGGGGTGGTAGGTATTATTGCCCCATGGAACTATCCTATTCAACTTGCACTTGTGCCACTTATTACTGCACTAGCTGCCGGTAATCGTATTATGCTAAAACTCAGTGAGTTCACCCATTATACCAATCAAGTACTTAAGCGTATTTTTACTGACGAGTTAGATGAGCATTGCAGCATCATTGAAGGTGGGGCTCATACAGCAGAGCAATTTAGTCAATTACCATTCGGTCATTTATTTTTTACTGGTTCTACGGTAGTGGGCCGCCATGTAATGGCCGCGGCAAGTTCAAACTTAACCCCTGTCACGCTTGAGCTTGGTGGAAAATCACCTGTTATTGTTACTAAAGATGCAGATATAAACCAAGCTGCGAAAGCTATTTTGTTCGGCAAAATGGCAAACGCAGGACAAATATGCGTCGCGCCTGATTATGTATTAGTTGATGAAGCGATGTACCAGCCACTGCTGGATGCGTTGATTAGCCTTTATAAAAAATATTATGGTCAAGGTGTAGAAGGAAAAAACCTCAGCTCGATATTAAATGATAAACACTTTAAACGACTACAAAACTTGCTTGATGATGCTAAAGAGCAAGGTGCAGAAATTATCAATCCGCTGTTAACTAATCAACAAGATACGGACAAGCATCGCTTGGGCTTACATTTGGTGACACAATGTAGCGAGCAAATGAAAATAATGCATGAAGAAATTTTTGGTCCATTATTGGTGATTAAGCAATACCAAGCACTGACTCAAGCAATTGATTATATAAAAGCCAAGCCGCATCCTTTAGCGCTTTATGTAATGAGTCATGATGAAAAAACCAATCAACTTATTAAACAGCAAACCCAAAGCGGCACACTAACTGTTAATGATGTTTTGATGCAGGTAACTGCCGAAGATGTCCCTTTTGGTGGAATTGGCGAGTCAGGTATGGGTAATTACCACGGTAAAGAGGGTTTTATAACTTTTAGTCATGCGCGAAACATGCTTACTTCGGGGCGCTTCAACCCACGATTAACTTTACTATTAAAAAAAAGCAAACTATTAATGCGTGTTTTAAAGTGGTTATATTTAAAGTAAGGTTGCACACATTTTTTATAGGCTTTATGCTTAAATCGTTTCAGGATACGAGTGTCGTTGGAATTAAAGCGGTTTAGGCAAGACATTGATAACCAGTAATAACAGTCCTATTGTTTAAAAAATAACACATTATAAGTCGCTTTAAATCAACTCGTTGGTCATTCTAGGGGCACACTTACTCTCTGGGCTGTTACTTCTTAACAGGGGGCTTTCATCGTGGCAAGCAAAGTAACGCCTTGATATTAAATTAAGCCCCTGCGAAGTGCTGAATTCTGCACTTGAGGTGGTTTGGCTATAATACTAAAACATGCGGTTTTCACCTGCGTATAAGCCAGCTTGAATTTTTTCGTATAGGGCATCGGCTTTTTCTTTGGCGGCTACGACTTCAGCTGGCATTAATTTTTGCTCATCAAGTTTGCGACTGTGGCTTGCTTGCATATTGCCGTTATATTCAGCGATGGTATTCCAAATATATGATTTTTCGATATTCTTTTGAACGCCTTGGCCTTCAAAGTACATCAGTGCCATATTAAATTGGGCAAGGGTGTAGTTATTGCCTGCAGCTTTTTCGTACCATTGCATCGCTTCTTTGTAATCTTGTGTTACGCCAGTACCATTGGCGTACATTACACCTAAATTAAATTGTGCAGCTGGTAAATTTTTTGCAGCCGCTTTTTTATAAAGTGATACGGCCATTTGTTTATCAAGTTTAACGCCTTTACCTTCTTCATAAAGCACAGCAAGGGCAAACATTGAATCAGGGTGGTTTTTTTTAACTGCTTGCTGATAAAGCGCCGCAGCCTTTTTGTAATTACGAGTGACACCATGCCCTCCTTCATACATCTGTGCTAGTTCGTAAATACCTGGTGCAAAACCATTATCTGCAAGGTAATTAAACTCTGTAAGAGCTTCTTCAAAGCGACCTTCGTTGGCGGCTAATATGCCTTCTTCTAGGCCTGCGTGAGCGACACCTGAGAAACTTAGTGCGCTAAGCATTAAAATAATTGGTAATTTAGGCTGCCACATGACACTGCCTCCAGATAATTTATAACAGTTTAATTCTAGCTCTAAGTAAGGAAAGTTCCAACTTACAGCTAAGAATAAGAATAATACGAATAAGATACAGATATTGAAGAATAATTTAAAGCAATAAAAAAAGCCCCAGCGGGGCTTTTTGGTTCATATCAACCGTCACCGATATGAGCAATGTAGCAAGTAGCGTGATTTTATATAAAAACTGAGTCGAATAAGCTTTTATTCAAGCATCACGTGCTTGATCAAAACGAGATTAAAAGTCCAGCATCCTTACTGGCATTCTTCCCTAGGGTACTGAGGTCGGTTTACTGTATTGGCAATGCAATAAGTGTTTAACTATCTCGCTTTGATACGAACGATTATCACTTAAGTTTATTTATGTGTCAACAAGTAAATGATAATTATTATTGTTTATGTGTTTTATTTTTACTTAATGATTTACAGTATTAGCTAAGTTGATTATCTTAAAGATTATCTTAATCACATAAGCTTTAAAAATGTTATTTAAAAATAGTAAGTTAAATATAAAAAAATATGTGGTAGGCAGCTTGCTCTTATTACTCAGCGGGTGCTCTGCAAGTTTTACTTACAATAACGTTGGCTGGCTGTCATCGTTTTGGATTGATGATTATGTTGATTTGAATAAACAGCAAAGTAAAACGGTTAAAGCGGTTATTAAAAAAACGCGTAACTGGCATCGAAAAACACAGTTACCACTTTATAAACAAGATCTTATAAATCTACAGCAGTTGTTATTAAAAGGCCCGGAACAGGGAGAATTAATTACTCATTTTGAACAAGCTAAGCAGCACTGGCAGGTATTGGTCGCGCATGTAAATGATGATCTAATCGACATTGCGATAACCCTTGATGAGTCACAAAAAAATACATTTACTCAAGCCATTGCAGAGCAAATGGACGAACAACTTGAAGAGTTTAACGAACAAACCACCCAACAGCGCCGCGAAGAGCGTTTAAAAGAACAACTTGAAAGATATGAAGATTGGCTTGGCAAACTGACAAGCGCGCAAGTTGAACTAATCACTAATGCTAATGCGCAATTTAACTCTACTTTTTTACTATGGCATAGCTACAAGCAAGCACGGCTTGATAAACTCAAACAAGTTTTTACCAAATCAGCTATTGATGATGACAAGTTTTATAAACAGCTTGCACATATCATCCTTGAGCGTGAGGCATTCATGAGTCCAAAATTAGTTGAGCTTGATAAACAAAACTTAGCTCGTTACGCTGGTTTGCTGGTTGCATTAAGATCAACCCTGAGTGATAAGCAGATTAATCAGGCAAATGAAAAATTTGCTGAAATGATTAAAGAAATAGATGACTTGATGAATAACTAAGCGAATATTTAATCGTGTAACTTGTAGTACTAAAGTGTTTGTGTATAAAATGCTCTGGTTTTTTCTTATTAAGTAAAAAGATGGATATTACAGCGTTAAACAGCACCTTTATTTTACGTGGTAAAGTACTCAAATGGATGTGTATATGCTTAGGTACGCTTGGGTTCACTTTTGCCGTTTTCAATTTATTTTATAATAACTTTATATTGCTAGGAAATTTAGAGCTACTTTTTGCAAGCTATTGTTTTTATATATATTTGTATAGCCGTAAGTCAGTTTATAAAGTGTGGCAGCCACTCAGTATCTGCATATTTATTACTTTACTTATTGTCATTGGCTGCTACTTTTCCAGTATAGCAAATGGGTTGTTTGTGTGGACCCTCGCATTACCTATTTTATATTACTTATTGTTAGGTAGGTGTTTAGGCTTTGCTCTGTCTTTGTTACTTATTGTTATACAAGGCATCATTTTTGCCGCTAAAGCAGAATGGTCTTTATACCAGGTGCTTAACCTCACCCTTAATATGACACTGTGTTACATTAGCATTTGGGCCGTTGCTCATGTTTTTGAAGCAACCCGCGCTGAGTACTCAAAACGCTTAGAAAGCCTTGCTATGCTTGATCCTCTTACCAATATTGGTAATCGCTTAGCAATGAATTATTATTTTGCTACGCAGCTTGATGATAAAAGTAAATTATATACCTTATTAATGGATTTAGATTACTTTAAGAGTGTTAACGACGAGTATGGTCACGAAGTTGGTGATAAGGTATTGATTGAAGTAGCCAATAGATTACAAGGTTTAATAAATAAAGGGAGAATATTTCGTATTGGTGGGGAGGAATTTGCTCTGCTTATTAATGCGAAAAGTGACACTCAAGCTCACGAGATAGCACAAAAAATCAGGTGTTCTTTTGCGAATGAAGCAATCAATATTGCAGATAAAAAAATTACAGTAACAACCAGTATTGGAATGGTAAGTTACCAATATGGGCAAACCTTAGCGCAAACAATTAAAGCTGCAGATGGGCTACTTTATCAAGCAAAAAACAATGGTAGAAACCAAGTTGTAAATTCGTCAATCTAAAAGCCTTTAGTTAGCTTCATTTAAGTACTCAGCAGTTCGCAGGTTAATCGCTTGCCAGTTTAATGACAGCGTAGTAACTAGTCCTTCGTACCCATCCTCAACGAGTGGTGTTGTCTCATTAAAATAATGAAGTGTTTGTAAAGAGCGGCCTTGCTCTGGTGTTGTTTGGTAAAGCCGCCATAAACCTGCAATTATTGCATTGCCTTTATTATCACCATTAAACTGATGTAGTTCATACTCTAACTCGTAATAGCTTTGTTGTTCTTTATCAGTAACAACGGGTAACCCTTTAACTACCATCCAATCGGGCAGGGCTGTAAATAAACTATAGTGGGCACTGGCGCTAAGCATTTTATCAGGCGCTTCACTCCATAAATGGTAGTTAGCTGCGTTGACTTGATTATTTTCCATTTTAATAGCAATACCACGGTTATTGAGCGCACCTCGTAAGTCGACGGTACTGAGTCGTAGTTGGTAACGTGTATCTTCAGCGCTGCGGCTCGCTGTACTAATAGGTTGTTCGAATTGGTAATACTCAATCGGGGCATTAAGTGATTGACTACACGCCGTTAATAAAACTAAGCTACTTATGATAACGAGCTTGATACTTGAAAATATAGCCATTATTGTTTCCTCGGGGTTGGATCAGCAGGCAGCGATTTGTCAAAAATAAACATGTTAGGTTGCTCGTTTAAGCCGCGACTAAGCGGTTGTAGCTCTTCACTCAAGCGTTTAAATTCAGAAAGCGTTTGTTGTAATTGGTGGTGAAACTGCGAACCTTGTTGGTAACTTGCCATGGTTTTTTCAAATTGCTTCATGGTGACATCAAATTGCTGCATGCTTTTTGTCATTTCAGCAAAGTTACGATTAATATCGCCGGGTAAGTTTTGAGTATCTTGTTGACTAAGGAGCTCTCGCATTTCGTTTGCCAAAGCTTGGTAGTCGGTGAAGGTGTCTTGCATCTGCGATAAGCTATCTTCAACTTTTAAATTATTCACTTTATTTAATACATCAGAAACTTGGTCGGCAAGTACGGTAATACCACTTGAAACACTAGGAAATACGTCATATTTCGCAAGTGTTGATATGCGAGCAGGCTTTGCATCGGGATAAATATCAAGATCAACATACACAGCGCCGGTTAATAGATTACCGGGTTTGAGTGATGCGCGCAGACCATTTTTAACCCTACCGTCAATGCTGTTTTGCCAAAATTCACGAGCTGATTCACTATCGTGATAAATACGGCCATATTCTATTTTAATTAACGCAGGCACAGCGGTGTTGTCAGTGCGAAAATGCGCTGGTTTACCATCAATGATCACATTCGCCGGGGCTTCAACTACAGTGCCGACTCGCATGCCACGATACTCAACCGGTGCTCCGGGGCGCAGGCCACGAATTGACTGTTCAAACTCAACAATATAGTGATCAAAATCCAAGAACCGCTCTTCTAGGGCATCTTTATAGCTACTGCTAAGTGAAAAGCTATGGCCGTCTTCAGCGATATCGCCGGGAGCTTGTTGTTTAGGAAGTCCTACCGAAATTCCACCTTTAAGTAATTGGCTTAACGAACCAGTATTGACGTTAATACCATCTGCAGATAAGTCAATTTCAACACCTTCATTGACCCAAAATATAGAGTTTAATGTAATCAAGTTTTGATACGGCTCTTTAATAAAAACACCGTATTTCATTGCTTGGTTTTTCCAGTCAAATGTTGAAGTTTCAATTTGACCAATTTTATAATTCTTAAAGTAAATACCGGTACTTACATCCATTACTTCAGCATTATAGCTAAGCAAACTAAAACGACCGCCTTTAACGTCTTTAGCAATTAAAGCAGGTTCATCTTGTAACTCAAATTTTTCGGTTGTTTTTTTGCTTTCACCAGGTGAAAACTCTAAGTATACCCCTGATAAAAGTGTACTCATGCCGCTGATGCCGGTTTCGTCAATACGAGGTTTAACGACCCAAATTTTGGCATCACTGGTTAGTAAATCATCGTAGTTTTTATCTATTTGTGCGCGAGCTATAACACTGTTATTTTTATCGGATAAGCGCACAAGATCAACTTGACCTATTTTAACACTACGCACTTTTATCTCAGTTTTACCCGCTACAATTCCATCAGCATGAGGCATTTTGATATAGATAGTAGCCCCTTTATTTATTTGATGTTGGTATAGCATCCAAGCACCAACAAGTAGGGCAATAAATGGAATGAGCCAAATTGCAGAAATGGAGGCTTCTTTTTTTACTTGAGCTGTTGCAGTCATGCGAGTGTCTCTGTTTGTTTTTTCTTTGGTGAATCCCACAATAAGCGAGGATCAAATGCATGGGCTGCCATCATTTGACATAAAACCATTGCTGTAAAAAATAATGTGCCGATACCAGGGGTTATCGACATTAAGTTACCTAGTTGCACTAAGGCTACTAAAATTGCCACCACAAATACATCGATCATTGACCATTTACCTATAAACTCGGTTAATTGATATACCCGAGTGTAGATTTTACTTTGCTGTGAAGCTGGTTTTGATACCACCGCGCATAAAAAGCTTAATACTAATGCTTTAGCTAAAGGCACCACAACGCTTGCTAAAAAGATAATTATTGCAATAGGGTACGAACCTGAATGCCAAAGCATAATAACTCCCCCTATTAAAGTAGACGCAGATTCATCACCTAAATTAGTGGTATGCATAATAGGAAATATATTGGCAGGGATATAACAGGCAACAGAGGTAATAAGCCAAGCCGTCGCTTTTTGTATGCTGTGAGGGTTGCGTACATGAGTTTGGCTATGACAGCGTGAACATTTAGTGCCTTCACACAGCTGATGGCAAACATGGCAAGCGCGCAAGTAACAGTCTATAGCACGATAAAGACCAGATGTATTCTGTATTTTTTTTATCGGTTCAATCTGCTCCCATAACCTAGGCCGGTTTAAATGGGCTAGTGCGGCAATATAAAATATTACAAAAGCAACATATGCCCAAAAGCTAATGCCAAAGCTAATATCAGCTAAAGACATAACTTTAACCATGCTGACTAATACACCGATCAGAAAAATTTCCGACATGATCCAAGGTTCAAGCGCCAGAGTGAACTTTAATAACCTGCGTGAAACAGGCCGAGGGAGTGTTTTTAACATGCCTAAATGCAGTGGTAATATTAATAGAAGCAGTGTCATAGGTAGACCAATAATACTGATGTCGATAAATAAACCAAGTAAGTCACTATCGTAATTAAAAAGAATTTTTGCTGCATCAGGCAAGGTAATTGTTTGTGTTATGCCATTACTACTAAATGAAATAAACGGGTAAAACATACTGCTGACAAGCATCAGTAATGCGCTTAGGCTAAACGCTACAATACGTTGATCGTAATCGACATCTGCAGAGCAAACTTTGCTATGACAATGAGGGCAGACAGCCATTTTTTTTGCCAAAATACGCGGTATATCGATAATTAAATCGCAACTAGGGCAGGCAGTTTGCAAACGGTATTCCCAGTAAGAAACAATAGTAAATGAAGTTTGCATCAAATATTATATAAATACAAATATGAAATGGACATTCCTGAAGCGGTTAGTTCTTTATTGCCTCTTTATCTATTGAACGATAGCGGCACTGGGCTTGTAGTTTTGAATATTTAAACCACCGCTATTTTTTCTAAAGATTCGAGCGCTGTTTTTTTAACCGTAAGGTGCTATCAGAAGAGTTTGATCTCGGTTTAACACACATTATCAATAATGGTGAATACACCAAAGCTATGGCATTTGGCGAGAGTGAATTGAAGCTTAAACCTGTAATAAACAAACCTTTAATAAAAAGTTCCGTAAAACAATCACGTTAACTAAACACAGCCACAGTCTGGCGGGTAAGTGCAATAAGTTGTCCTGATTGTGACCAAATAGCGCCATCTTCTAAACCATATCCACCTTGGCTGTGATGGGTAATTGCTTCAAAACCTAGCCATTGCTTTGACTCAAGCGTAGGTAACTGTACAAACTCTAAGTACCACGACATGCTACTGGCAGGCGCAGGTTGTTTAAACATTTGTAATAAAGTAGGAGGCCAAGCATCTGTTAATGCAATGATATGTGCTTCAGTGATTGCCGCTGGTTGATGATTAAACTTCATCCAACCACCAAGGTGAGAGGTCTCAGCTCCAGTAAATGGCATCGAGCCTTGCTCTGGGCACAGTGATACGTGCTGAAAAAACGCAGGCATAATGCCTTCTTTATAAGGTAGTGTATGACTTTCATCTACAGGTTTTAGGGTCATTTTCTTAGTCACTGGAACTGAAATATTCGATTCTCTTTGCTTACCAAAGCAGGCTTGAACAATCACACAGACTTGATCATTTTGGATCGCTTTGACTAATACTTGAGTGCTATTTTCACCTTCTCGTAACACTTCAACATTAC
>NZ_JBQSVO010000134.1:0-9332 GCF_052376275.1 Pseudoalteromonas sp. AOP7-A1-14
AGTATTCATTAGATTGCTCCTTGATCAATTTGTTTTGCGAGCCAAGTTGAATTACGCATTGCTAATGTCATGATGGTTAGCGTGCAATTCTTATGAGGGTTCGATGCAAATACACCGGCATCCATGACAAATAGGTTATTGCAATCCCACGTTTGTCCCCATTGATTGGTTACGGAATCAGCAGGATCACTGCCCATTCGTGTTGTGCCAACTTCATGTATGATTTCGCCGCCTTTAGAAATAGCCTGTTCAGCCGAAGGAAGTTTATCGATTTTTGCACCCATATTTTCTAAAATTTGCTTCGCTGTTTTTAAACCGTGTTCGATTTGTTTAAGTTCCCGATCGGACCATTTAAAGTGAAACTTAGGAACTGGAATCCCCCATTTATCTTTTACGCTTTCGTTAATTTCCATGTAAGAGTCTTTATTTGGTAACATTTCGCCACGTAGGGCAAAGCCAATATATGAACCATAGGCGTCTCGAATCTGTTGCTTTAATTGACCACCATAGCCTTGCGTATTACCCAATACCCCAGCCCCAGGCTGATTAAAACCACTACCTATTTCAAAGTGGTAACCCCGTGGAAAGTCCAACTCGCCTTTTGCTTGTGCTTTATGCCCCCACCAAGGGATAAACAAATGGTTAGCTGTGTGACCATCTTCGTTATAACGCGGGCGGCCTTCTAAAGCGGGTATTTGTGCTCCTAGCCATGCGCCCGTTGAATCCATAAGGTTACGACCTACTTGATCACTTGAATTTGCAAGGCCTTTAGGGTGTTTTTTATGCTTTGAATTTAATAGGATCCGCGCTGATTCACAGGCACTGGCAGCAAGAATTACAACGTCGGCATCAATCGTGTGCTGCTGCGCTGATTTTTTATCAATGTAGCTAACGCCAGTGACTTTGCCGTCATCGTTCACTGCTACAGATTTAACCATTGCATCAGTTATTACTTCTAAATTGCCAGTTGCTTTTGCCATTGGTAATAATGAGGTTGTTGTTTGAAAGGCTGCTCCAATAGAGCAACCGGAGCCACAAGGAGTTGCATAAAAGCACGCCATTCTGTCATCTTTAGGTCGTGTTAATACCGCTCGGTGCATAGGCACAGCAGTAATACCGAGCTTTTTAGCTGATGCTGCAAGCAGTAGCTCAGGAACCCGTGGTTTTGGCGGTGGCTGTAATACACCTTCAGGTGAAGGTGGCATGTCATCTAAGCCGGTATTGGTGCCACAAATACCCACTAATTCTTCTGTAATGTCATACCATGGTGCTATGTCTTCGTAAATAAATGGCCAATCTGCGCCGTGTCCGTCTTGGCTCTTACCTTTAAAGTCATGTTCACTAAACCTAAGAGAATAGCGGCCCCAGTGATTTGTACGGCCACCCAACATACGTGCACGCCACCACATAAAATCAGAGTCTTTTGCATTGGTATAGGGTTCATCAGGTACTTGCCAACCACCATCGATTGTAGCGTCATAAAAGCCGAAGTTTTTATCTTTGGTGCTGGTACCCATTAAGGGGGCTTCACTGTTACGGCGAAACATTGGGCTTTCTTTCTTAGGGTCATAATCGCGACCAGCTTCAAGCAACAGCACCTTATGGCCTAATTTTGTTAGTGTGTATGCAGCCATTGCACCGCCAGCCCCTGAGCCGACGACGAGTACTTTGTGATTGAATTTTGACATTGTTATAACTCCTTGATTTTTATATTTTTGAACCAAACTTTGTCGCCATGATCTTGCAGGCCAATATGACCTTTCTCAGAGTTAGCAAAGTTAGACCAAGTTGCAAACTTGCTGTTGTTAACTAAAGTATTCCAAGAGCTACTTCCTACAACCATACTGACGGTACTGACACCGTTTTGCCAAACCTGCAAATGATTATTCAGCATTTTTATACGCACCGTATTCCATTGCATCGCTGGTTTATGTGCAGCAAGGGGAGCTGCAAGTAAATCATAAATTGAGCCCGCCAAATGAGAATCAATTTCAGTATCAGCGTGACGTTCATTATCTATAATTTGTACTTCAGGAGCGTGTGAGTAAATATATTTTCCTAATTCATCAGCGAGGATAAAAATGCCGCTATTACCGACCTCACTGATTTTCCAGTCAATCTTTAAATCAAAATTTTGATAAGGTTTTTTGGTTAAAATATCCCCGCCGCCTTTAGTGAGCAGCATAGCATCATCCTCTATAATCCATTTAGAGCTGAGGGTTTGACTTTTGAAGTTACGCCATTGCGACATATCTTGACCATTAAATAATAACTGCCATCCTGCCTGTTGTTCTTCTTTAGAAAGCTGGTTATCAATATTTTTAGCAAATGCAGTACTGGTGAAAGCGAGTGCAATTGACAATAGTGAAAGTGATTTAAGCATAAAGTACCCTTTTATTTTGTGTGCTAAGTATTGCTATTAAACGTATTTTTGAACGCTTTTATTTTTTGTTATAAAAAAATGAAGACCGATAAATACGACAATAAGTACAACCGGAAAGAGTAATAAGTTTTGTAAAAGAGTTTGCCCTGCAACAACCTCTATTTCTTCAGGCGTGATGTTTTGGGTTTGTGCTTGTGTTTTTGCGCTATCTATCCAGTTACCGATTACTGGATTCCATAAACTCATTGCAAACATGCCTGCACCGCCAATTAATGACATACCTAGGGCACCTGTTTTAGGTGTGTATTCAGCAACACACCCGATCATCGTTGGCCAAAAGTAGGTAACACCGATAGCAAATAATGCTGCGGCAAAATAAATAGCACTACCTTGTGCTTGGCTCATCATATATATTCCAATCGTTGAAAATATTGCTGACCCTAGTAATACGCCTGAAGGGCTAAAACGATGAACTATAGGCCCTGCGAAGAAGCGCCCTAATGCCATAAGGCCAGTAATAAGCGCTAAAATAACCATAGGTGAGGCACCTGATGAACCTAAAATTTGTTCAATCCATTGTTGAGTACCAAATTCAGTCACTGCGGTTAAAGTCATGCAAATAACTAAGAATAAATACAAAGGTGACAGCAGGTTTTTTAAGTTACTGCTGGTGGAATTTTGCTGTGGATTAAATTTAGGAAATTGTGCCGTAAGCATCATTGCGCCATATATGGCCGTAGGTATTAAAATTAACGCTACTTGCCACTGCCAATTAAACGCTGCTGATGTCATCGCATTTGAAGCTAAAGCGCCAATAACAATACCACCAGGAAACCACACATGAAAACGGTTTAACATGGTCGTTGTATTATTAGGATACATTTGTGCAATTAGAGGATTACACCCAGCTTCTACAGAGCCATTAGCAAAACCAATCAAAAATGTTGATATAAGTAGGGCCCAAAAGCCCTCAGCAGATATTGTTAATAAAAGGCCTGCTAAATGGCAAAAAAATGCCAGTGCTACTAATTTTTTAGCACCGATAGCATTGTATATAATGCCCCCAAGCATAGTCGCAATCGGAAAGCCTAAAAATGCCATTGCGTTGACCCAGCCAAGCTGTGTACCAGTTAGGCCAAATTGTTCGCCAAGTTGGCTTAAAATACCGGCACGAATCGCAAATGTCATCGATGTAACAATTAATGCAATACAACATAAACGAAAAATGAGGCTGTGATTATTATTTTTATTCATTGTGTGTGATCCTATTTATTTAATACCTAATATCCGCTTATTTCGCTGGGTATCGGTGGCCATTGCACTAAAATCATCAAATGCTTTAGCTGTGGGTGTTATCAAGTGTTGTTGTATGAACGGCGCGCCTTCTTTAGCCCCTTGCTCAGAATCTTTTATACAACACTCCCACTCCAATACAGCCCAGCCATCAAAACCATATTGGGTTAACTTACTAAATATGTTCTTAAAGTCGATTTGGCCATCTCCTAATGAGCGAAAACGGCCAGGGCGCTCTTGCCAGTTTTGGTAGCCTCCATAAATCCCACTTTTACCGTTTGCATTAAATTCAGCATCCTTAACGTGAAAGGCTTTAATGTGCGTGTGATAAATATCAATGAAAGCAAGGTAATCAAGTTGCTGTAACACAAAGTGACTCGGATCGTAGAGAATATTTACTCGTGGGTGATTATTCGTTGCACCTAAAAAGCGTTCAAAAGTGACACCGTCATGTAAATCTTCACCAGGGTGAAGCTCGTAGCAAACATCGACTCCCATTTCATCAAAATAGTCGAGGATAGGTAACCAACGTGCTGCAAGCTCTGCGAAACCTTCTTCAATTAAGCCTTGAGGGCGTTGCGGCCATGGGTAGAAGGTTTGCCATAACAACGCACCTGAAAATGTAACATGTGTTTTAAGACCAAGATTACAACTTGCTTTAGCAGCGAGCATCAACTGATCATGTGCCCATTGCGTGCGGTTTTTTGGGTCCCCGCGAAGGTGCTCTGGAGCAAAATTATCAAACATTTCATCATAAGCAGGATGTACAGCAACTAGCTGACCTTGTAAATGTGTAGACAGTTCTGAAATAGTAAGCCCTACTTGTTCAATAATGCCAGTTACTTCATCACAATAATCTTGGCTTTGAGCCGCTTTTTCTAAGTCGAATATCTCTGGGTTAGATGTAGGCATCTGAATGGCTTTATAGCCTAAACTTGCCGCCCATTTACAAATGTCTTCTAAATTATTAAACGGTGCTTGATCGCTAATAAATTGTGCTAAAAATATTGCTGGACCTTTTATTTGTTTCATAGATGATTATCCAATTTTAAATGTGTGCCATTTACTGTCTTTAGCTGATGCTGCTACAGCATTTTCGATAAATGCCATGCCTCTAATTGCTTGCTTAATACCAGGTACATCAAATTGTTCATTGGTAGCTATTTCGGCTAATCTTTTTGCTTTGATCTGTTTTGCAAAATTAACATATATATTGGCAAAAGCTTCTAGGTAGCCTTCTGGATGACCTGCTGGTGTCCTTAGGGCATTTTGTGCTGCGGTGCTTTTTAGTGATATACCAGAGCGTAGTAATACGCTTGGCGCATTGTGGCTTTTAAGCCATAAGCTATTTGGCTCCATTTGATTCCATTCGATGCTAGCTTTATCCCCATAAATACGAAGGTTTAAATTATTCTCTTCGCCAAGTGCTATTTGGCTGGCAAGTAATACACCTTTAGCTTGATTATTAAATCGAAGTAGTACAGTTCCATCATCATCGAGTGTTCTGCCGGGTAGTACATGGTTTAAGTCAGCGCATAACGAGGTAATTTCTAATCCACTTACATATTCAACTAAGTTTGCAGCATGCACACCAATATCTGCGATACAGCAGCTGATGCCCGCTTTCTCAGGATCTAAACGCCATTTAGCTTGTTTACCTTGTTCGTCCTCATTGGTCGCAAGCCAACCTTGACTGTATTCAACAACTACTTTACGAATATTGCCAAGTTCGCCTTTTGTAATTCTATGTCGAGCTTCTTTTACCATAGGATAACCAGTATAGGTATGAGTCAACCCATATAAGCACTGAGTTTGGTTTAATGTCTGCTCCAAAATCAGTGCTTCTTGCAAATTGAGAGTTGCGGGTTTGTCTGAAAGGACGTGAAAACCTGATTCTATTGCGAGTTTCGCGATAGAAAAATGCAAATGATTGGGTGTAACTATAACAACAAAATCTATACGTTTATCTTCAGGAAGTTTTGCTTCTTCTATAAACATTTGCTGGTAACTATCATAGTTCCTTGTTCGTTCAATACCCAGTATCTCTGCAGTTGTTTTGCTGCGCATAGGATCTGAACTAAATGAACCGGCAACTAAATCTATAAGGCCATCTAAACGTGCAGCAATTCGGTGAATTGCACCAATAAATGCCCCCTCTGCACCACCGACCATTCCCATACGTACTTTTGTGTTATTCATCAAGCACTCCATTTAAATAGTCATTTATTCAATTTGTTTAATATCTTGTTACTGATAATAATCAATGAATACTAGTAGGGGTAATAAAAATTCGGTTGACAATAAAACAAATTCGGCGTTTTATGATATTTCTTATCAACATATGTTTTGGAATATATTATTTTGGATATACATCAAATTATAGATAAAGCAGGTGTAAATCAATTAATTTCTGCGTTTGACTTATTACATGAAACTTTGTTTTGGGTTAAAGATGATAAAAGTCGTATTTTGTACGCAAATCAACATTTTATAGAACATAAAGGTTATATGTCGTTTGACCAAATAGCCTTCAAAACTGATTATGATTTCTCACCTAAACACTTAGCTTTTCAATATGTAAATGATGATAGACGTGTCATGAATGGTTATGTCGTTACGGACAGGTTAGAACTTAATAAAACATCAAATGGTGAATTAGCATGGTTTTCCACTTCGAAAAAAGCGATTTTTACAGATGAGGGACAAATACTGGGTACTTATGGAATTACACGCCATTTACAAAAAACATCGAAAGCTTTATCAAATGTAAGGGCCATTGAAGAACCGGTTAATTTCATAAGAAAATATTACTACCGTAACATCAGCATCGAAGAGCTAGCCGAACTGGCACATTTATCAGTGAGTGCTTTGGAGCGTCGCTTTAAGAAGCATTTAGCTAAAACACCTAACCAGTTTATTAATGAGATTCGACTAGAAAATGCACGCAGGTTATTAGTTGAAACCAGCTTACCTATTTCACAAATAGCTTATCAATGTGGCTTTGCTGAGCCTAGTTATTTTAGTAAACAGTTTAGGCGCTTATTTGGTGAAATACCTTCACATATGCGAGATAATATTGATAACTAACTATTGTCTCGTTTAGCAAGTTTAAGTTCTACATGCACAGGCAATATTGTGCCAAGCAGGTATATTGTTGAGTATCATGAGGTAGCCTTAAACTGATTTTATGTCGCTTATTAAAGTGATGCTGTAAAACCATAAACTCACTAGTTGTTTGATATGTCTTGAGGTGAAAGAAGTTGACTGGTTAAATATAGAGACTGCTCGTGGACGAGTTTCCATTTTGAATGTTGATGTAACAAATCGTGCGAAAAAGTGGACTTTTAATTAATTGCACCTGCACAAACCTCGGGCCTAAAATAATAATAGCGCCATTGTTATCAACAGGTGTGTCATCAAGCTAAGTGGTCAGTTGTAACTGCTATTGCTTTTTGGGCTGCATCAACTATTGATTGTTGCGATAGAGTTACCTACGTTGCTATATTTTCGACTCCACTAACAGCCTCAACTAATTGCTATCCTTGGGCATCATCAAAGCGTACATGGTGTTTTGCTCCGTTGCCATTGATACCTAAATACAAGTTTAATCATATTAAAGTCGCTCACAAGATGAGTTGTGTCCACTGATGTAACTCTTACATGCTCATTTAACACAGCAGAATTAGTATGAAGTGAACTTAATTTTTAATTAATAAATAGATCATAGTTCTGAAGTATTTTTTGGGTGACACCGCCGTTAGCCCCCTAATTGAGCATTCTTTTAAGTAAAGGCACATCCGCACTAAAATCATTTACGATTGGTCTTATCATTATTAATAACTCACTCTTACTAGGAATTATTTAGCGTAGTTGCTAATTGCAGTATCTAGTGGAGTTGGCTTATATTGATGCATTGAAGCACTTAATTAGATTTTGTTTTCTCCTGCAATAAATTCATTTTTTACATTACCAATCAAATTAGTTTAATTAACATCGCATAAACAAAGTTCTAGTTTTTATCCATAGTCACTTTCCAGGAAACAAGCCCAGCTAATGTCGATAAAATATTCCATAACGTTTAATATAAAAAAATACATAAGTATGTTGTTTTATTTCAACGCTTTAAGTTAGTAATAAATTAACTAGTCAAAAAAAATCACATGTATTAATAGTGTTTTTTTGACGAGCGAAACTGTTGGTTAGTTATTTGTAAAAATAAATTTAAAAAGTTTTACGCCGATTTTGTCCTAGTCGCAACCGAAATTATATTATCACTTTTTTTAACAGGACCCTATTCTGGAAATGAATCTTAACAAGGTATTAACTATAGACTAAAGCTTGCTGGTTAATATTAACATTAGTTTTTTTATATTTATCAACAAAATAATACTAACAACACACACAAAGATTGGAGATGGACATGGTTAATAATAGTAGCAATGGAGCCTGGCTTTGCACTAATTTTAAAAAAACAGCACTATGTATTGCGTTGCTATCATCATGCAACATAGCACACGCTCAAGATGACGACTCTGAATTTGAGGTCATTGAAGTACGAGGTATTCGCTCTTCAGCGGCACAAAATCTAGCTATAAAAAGATTATCAACCGCTAATGTTGATGCGATTACAGCCGAGGATATAGGTAAATTCCCAGATAAAAATGTAGCCGATTCCTTACAACGTGTACCAGGTGTATTGATAGATCGAGATGGTGGTGAAGGCAGTCGGGTGAGTATTCGTGGTACTTCGCCTGATTGGACTTTAACGCAGCTCAATGGTAATTACTTGGCGTCATCTGGCACGGGTGTCCCAACGCGAAGTTTTAACTATGCTTTGTTACCTTCAAGTATGATTAGCAGTGTTGAAGTATACAAAAGTGCTGAAGCACGTATTGATGAAGGCGGAATTGGTGGAACCGTGATTTTAAATACTCGTAAACCGTTAGAAATGGAAGCTAACTCTGGCGCTTTAAGTGTAGAAGCAACTTATGATGACGTTTCAGAAGATCTACAACCGCAACTTAATGTACTTTATTCGTGGAAAAATGAAGATGAAAAGTTTGGTATCTTAGCTGGAATAAGTCGGCAAGATAGAACAGTAACGACAGTTTCTAACAATGCAATGCACTGGCGATATCATTCTGATACTGATGATTCAGCCGAAAGGCCTGCCATTGTAGACCAAGCAACAGGTGAAGTTTATAACAATGTTTGGGCTCCTCGAGCTATGAACGCAGTCAATTCAACAGAAGATAGAAACCGAGAAGGGTATCAAGTTGCCATACAATGGATGCCAACTGAAAATTTAGACCTTAACTTTAATTATTTTGGTGCTAAATTAAGTTATGACTCTGCCGAGCAAAGCGTACTCTTTGCTGAGTGGAACGATAATCATAACCCTTATTTTGGTGTTGAATTAGATGGTGATACTGTTGTTGCTTATGGTTTTGGGGATAATGGCTTACTCAATGAAAATAATTGGGGCGATGCGGATGTAAATAACGGGGTTGCTATAAGACGAGGTTTACTTTCGCCTCAGCTTACGGGCCGCGAGCGACTAGGAGAATCAAAATCAGACTCGTTTGATTTTGATGGTACTTATTATGGTAATAACTTCACACTTTCATTTCAAGTTGGTCATACGGAAGCAATAGGC
>NZ_JBQSVO010000135.1:0-9177 GCF_052376275.1 Pseudoalteromonas sp. AOP7-A1-14
TTACGTGCTTAACCCCTGCATTCGCAAGTTTTTTAAGCTGCTCTTGTGTTGGCTGGGCTGCAGACAAGATTTGATTTTCATGAATAACTAAATTACCAACAGCTGCAGCTTTAACTGCATGGGTATTCATAGCCTGTTCTTTTGCAAAGGCACTGGTTGCGCTCAACAATGCAGTGATAAATACGACATAAACAAATCGCTGAATTAATATCATTTCTCGCTCCTTATTTTATAAAAGTTATATACCTATATAGTAATAGAACCGATTAAAAGTGGGCTTTTAGTTTTGCTATTTGCTCTTTTTTATATGGCACTGCTGGGTATTTACCCCATACCGGCGCAGGCCAAGCAGCATCAATTTTAAAGCGCGCTATATGGTGAACATGTAATTGCGATACCATATTCCCAAGCGCTGCCACATTTAGCTTATCTGGAGTAAATACCTCTTTGATTAAATGGCTTAATTTTGCAGATTCTTGCATTAAAACAAGTTGGTCTTGTTCATTTAAATCAATACTCTCTTTTAGCCCAGCTTGACGCGGCACTAATATAAACCAAGGATATTGGCTGTCGTTCATCAATAACACTTTGCACAGTGGCCAGTCGGCTAGTTCAATACAATCTCGGGTAAGCTCTGGGGCTAATAAAAACGCTGTACTTGTCATGCTATATTCCTTAAAAGTTCTTATCTAACCACTTTAAAGCATTTAGTTGCAGTTGCCCACGCTTGGCATTACCATCATGGCAGTTTTTATTCGAGCAAAGGTAATCACGTGTTAAAAAAAATAAAACACCTCTCCTGGGCGATGCCATTAATGGCAAGCGCTTTTAGTGTTCAAGCTGAACCACTGAGCCTTGAACGTATTTTTGATGATCCGAGTCTTGCGGGTAAATCGCCTATACAACTTAAGTTTTCACCAGATGGTAGCCGCGTTACCTACTTGCAAGGTAAAAGCGACGACTACAACCGCTACGATCTATGGGAATACAACTTAAAAGATAATAAAAACCGTATGCTGGTTGATTCAGCCAAGCTTTTTTCAGGCCCCGAAAGCCTGTCTGATGAAGAAAAAGCCCGCCGCGAACGCCAACGTATTTTTGGTAAAGGCATTTTAGAATATAAATGGTCTAAAGACGGCAAAGCCTTACTATTCCCACTCAATGGTGACTTATATTACTATCAGGTAGATTCAGCTAAAAGCCGAAAACTAACCGAAACCGACACCTTTGAAACCGATGCTCGTTTCTCACCTAAAGGTAACTTTGTCTCGTTTATTCGTGATCAAAACTTATACGCATTAAATCTTAAGTCAGGTAAAGAAGTGCAGCTGAGTAAAGATGGCGGCGGTGTCATTAAAAACGGCATGGCCGAATTTGTAGCACAAGAAGAAATGAGCCGGATGACCGGTTATTGGTGGTCTGGTGATGAATCAAAAATTGCCTATACCCGCATTGACGAAAGCCCAGTAAAAGAAGCCATTCGTAACGAAATTTACGCCGAAGAAGTAAAGCTTTTCAATCAGCGCTATCCATTCACCGGCACAAACAACGTAAAAATTCAGTTAGGTGTGGTCAGTATAGACGATCAAAAAACGGATTGGATTGATTTAGGTAAAGATCAAGACATCTATATCGCGCGTGCTAAATGGCTTAAAGATAACGAAACTTTATCTTATCAATGGCAAAATCGTTCACAGCACAAATTAGAACTGCGTTTTTATAACAGTAAAAGCGAAGAGCAAAAGGTCGCGTTAACAGAAAACAGCGACACTTGGATAAACCTACACTTTGATTTAGAGTTTTTGAAAGATAAAAAGCACTTTGTGTGGGCATCAGAACGTGATGGCTTTAAACATCTGTATTTATATCGCACTAACGGTAAAATGATCCGCCAAATTACCAGTGGTGATTGGGTCGTTGATAGCTTAAAAGGCATCGATGAGGAAAAAGGCATAGCCTACTTTGCAGGACGTAAAGACTCCGCTATTGAAAGCCACTTATATAGTGTACCGTTATTTAAAAAAGGCGCAATTAAACGCATTACCGAACAAGGCGCTTATCATAATGTTGTGATTGCTAAAGATAGCAAAACATTTATTGATAATAGTTCATCGGTTAATAAACCGGGTTCTGCTGCACTTCGCAAAATAAACGGTGAGTTTATTACTTGGCTTGAAGAAAATAAGCTTGATAATAACCATCCGCTTACGCCTTACTTAAATGATTTGGTCACTCCTGAATACGGCACCATTACCGCAGAAGATGGCCAAGCAATGCATTATCGCTTGTTTAAACCTAGCAATGTCGCAGATGGCAAAAAGTATCCTGTTATTGTTAACGTT
Source organism: Pseudoalteromonas sp. AOP7-A1-14 (assembly GCF_052376275.1). Classification (NCBI taxonomy): domain Bacteria; kingdom Pseudomonadati; phylum Pseudomonadota; class Gammaproteobacteria; order Alteromonadales; family Pseudoalteromonadaceae; genus Pseudoalteromonas; species Pseudoalteromonas sp. AOP7-A1-14. The sequence goes on from NZ_JBQSVO010000135.1 coordinate 2,343, forward strand.
TACGGCGGTCCGCATGCACAACGTGTAACAAACAGCTGGCGCAGTAAAAATCTGTATTTTCAATATATGGCGCAACAAGGTTATGTCATTTTTCAATTAGATAATCGCGGCTCATATAACCGGGGTAAAAAGTTTGAAGATGCCATTTATAAGCACCTAGGTGAGGTTGAAGTAGCAGACCAAATTAAAGGCGTTGAGTTTTTACGCACTCTTGATTATGTCGATCCAAAGCGAATTGGTATTTACGGTCACAGCTATGGTGGTTATATGGCATTAATGACCATGTTTAAAGCGGGTGATTACTTTCAAGCAGGTGTTTCTGGCGCGCCAGTGACTGACTGGGCACTTTACGATACCCACTACACTGAGCGATATTTAGGCCACCCACAAACCAACGCTAAAGGCTATGAAGACAGCGCCGTATTTCCTTACGCTGATGGCTTAAAAGGCCCACTAATGGTTTATCATGGCATGGCTGATGACAACGTATTGTTTACTCACGCGACTAAATTATTTAAGCAATTACAAGATAACGAAAAAGAGTTTGAGATGATGACTTACCCTGGCTCTAAGCACAGCCTACGTGGTAAAAGTGTGCAAACACACTTACATAAAACCATCACTAGCTTCTTTAACCGTCACTTTGATGAAGAGTAAAGCAAGTAAACAACAAAGGCTGATTGAAAGCTCAGCCTTTCCCACTCCCTTAAGACAGTCAAGTAGTAAGAGCAACAGGGCAGCAAAGCCAGCGATAACTTGAAAAGTAGTAGCCAAACACTTTCAGATGCAGTGGCTTACTTTAAGCCCGATAAAAAAAGCGCCGGATAAACCAGCGCTTACACATTTAAAACTAAACCGTGGGCGCGATTTTGTGTCGCGCCTTTTATTTTTACTTATAAACAATAACGAGCAAACAGACTGCTAATTGTAGCAGCTGTTGGTTTACCGTGCTGCCAATCGCCACCTTCAATACCGCTACCGGCAATATCCATATGTACATAAGGTAATGGCTGCTTAGAATCACTACCATGCTTATCTAAACCGCCTACAGTAGCTAAAAACGCCATAGGGAATTGATGCCCACGAGCGGTAACCGCTGAAGCTGCATTATTACTTGATAAGACATCATCAGCTAATGTGCGCGGCTGTATAAAGCTATAATCTTCACGACGACTACGAGATACCTCAGCACAATCTCCCCATAAATCACCTAAATCAGCAATTTTACGTGATACATTCGCCGCACGTGCAGGACCATTTTCAACATAAGCACTGTATGGGCCCATAGCTCGTGCCGCATGGCCAGTAAGAGTGGCAACCGTAAATAACTCTGGGTTTATTTCACCTTTAGCTAAATCTTTCATTTCACTCAGTAAATCACCCATCGCTAAACGCCCTTCAGCATCGGTATTACCAATGCGCACTCTCACACCTTCACGGCTGGTAATTATTTCATCAGGCACGAAGCAATCTGAACCGATTGAATTACGTACTACCGCAAGATAAGCAACCACTTTAACGCCCTCAGGAGCATAATCTGATACAGACTTCATAAACCCAGCAACAGAAGCAGCACCGCCTTTATCACGGCTCATGCCTGCCATAAAGCCACCCACTTTTAAATCTGCGCCGCCAGTGTCATACACAATCCCCTTACCTACAAACATCAACGTACGGTGTACTTCACTTTGTGGTACGTATTCAAGCTTTACTACACGTGGATGATGACGCTCAACCGCATAAGAAGCGCGAGCAACTGTACTCATCATTGGGTAATCTTTATCTATTTTTGCAATATCGGCTATCACGTCAACTTTAACATTGCTGTTTTTAAATAAATCAACGCAATAATCAGCAAAAAGTGGAGGAGCCATACGTTCTGGCTCTGTGCCACACAGATCGCGCGCAGCATATTGCCCAGCCGCAATAGCATTAATGGCTTTAATCGTTTGCTGGTTCGCACCAAATAATGCAATTTGAGTTACCGGTTCAATACCCTCCCCATGATGTTCACGGGCTTCAAGCGGCTGCCATAATGCTTGGCACGCACCTAAAAACGCCACTTCTAGTGCGTATTGGTAACGCGGATCTTGGCTTGCTTGGGGTAAGTAAATAGCAGGGTGTGTACTACCTGACGCTTTCGCTTCATTGATGGCAAGCTTTGCGGCATCAAAATAGCGACGAACATCGTCGTAATCACGATTTAAAGGACCTGTTGGTGCTAAAATAACGCGTTTAGCGTTAATAATCAGCAAAGTAACTTGCTTGCCAATACGAGCATCAACCTTCATCTGCGCTTTAATCGCTTGGCTTAAATCAGGGTCGGCTAAATGAGAAAAATCATCACCAATGATGATCAATGCGTCGTGTTTATCTGAGGCTAATAAAGGTGCCGCCACTGCATGAGGATATGCCATAAAATAAGTCCTAGTATAAAAACAGAAGGCCTTATTATCGTTGATTTACGTACCTTTTGCCAGCCACGTAAGTATCAATAGAGTATAGCTGGCAAGTTGTTGTTACAGCTCTTACAACTTATAGCTGCTGATCTTTTTAAGCATTTTTCTCTTGCAATGCGCAGCAATAACTAACCCTGCTTCTAACAGTACAATAATGACCGTTTGCAGAGTTTTCTCTTTATAGTGTTATCGACACTAAGGCAAAGAAAATAACAACAATTGTTAACTTAAACTTTTAATCTAATATACTCAACTGCTGATGCACTAATGGCTCACTTCTAACGCCCACACCAATCCCTAATAAACGTACGGGTTGCTCTGCACCGCGCTTAAATGCCTTGGTTAATAACTCAGTAAAAATTTGATTATCCAATTGATGATAGGCTTGATCCGCCGATGTCACTACAAAGTTAGCAAACTTTACCTTTACACTAAGTTTATTAATACGCTGTTCGAGTTGTTGTTTATTAAGTCGCCGAGTTAACTCCTCTAGTAATGAAGGAAGCTGCTCTAGGCATTCTTGAAGGTTATTTTTGTTATATTCATAAGTGTGTTCAACACTTAATGACTTTCTTATTCTATCGGTAGAAACATGCCCAATATGTTGCCCGGCACATTTTTGATAAAGCGAAACACCAAAATTACCAACATGCTGCTGCATCCAGTTTACCCCCTTAGCGCAGACATCAGCACCGGTGTACAAACCTTTTAAATTTAACTTTTCGAGGGTGACCTTACCCACACCTGGAATTTTACCGAGTGGTAATTGAGCCAAAAAATCATCTACTTGCTCTGGCAACACCACGAACTGGCCATTAGGTTTATTTTCATCGCTGGCAATTTTGGCAATAAACTTGATAGGAGCAATCCCCGCAGAAGCTGTTAACCCTGTAGCTGAAAAAATATCGGCACGAATTTGCTCAGCCATTAACGTTGCACTGCCTTTACATAAGGAACTATTTGTTACATCAAGGTAAGCTTCATCTAAGGAAAGCGGTTCAATTAAGTCAGTATATTTTTTAAATACAGCGCGGATTTGCTGAGAAACTTCTTTATAAACCTGCATGCGGCCAGAGACAATCACTAAGTCTGGGCAAAGTTGTTTGGCACGGTAATTAGACATGGCCGAACGCACGCCATATTCACGGGCAACATAATTAGCCGTTGAAAGCACACCTCTGCGGCTATTACCGCCAATGGCAAGCGGCACATTAACAAGCGCTGGATTGTCGCGCATTTCCACTGCGGCATAAAAACAATCCATGTCAATGTGAATAAATTTTTTCATTAAATGGCTAATTAACACTGTGCATTTGTACAGTCATTATTATTTAAACCATCCACGATAGCAAGTTATTAGACTTAGTTATTGTCCTGCAAGCCCTTTTTACGGCTAAACAATTTTGCGCAAAACAACCAAAAAGTACCCTCAAGTATAAAACCAAGGACCACTAAGCTAACAAACCCTGACATTGCTCCCATACTGTAGCACACTAGCGCCAACACGATTATAACTAGCATCGCCAACCATTTAACTGCTTTTGTTGTTATATGCTGCATAATAGCTCCTTTGTATTTTTTCGCTCACCCACTCACCATAAGACTAATAAGTGTAAGCGTGAGCTTATCAATCTAGCACATTTTTGCTAGCTTTCTAGTTTTCTAGTTTTCTAATTTTCTTGAGCTGAAAGCGACATATTGCTAACCTAAGTTTTTACTTTATTAGTCGGCTCTTGTTATGCAATCGTTTATAGAACAACACCCTATTCATACTAAAGTCAATGTCGCATGGGGCGAAATGGATGCCTTACAGCACGTTAATAATGTGGTGTACTTTCGCTACTTTGAAAACGCACGAATTGATTTTTTAAATCAAATAAACCTACTGGGAGACTTAAAAAAAACAGGTATAGGCCCTGTAATAAGCGAAAATAATGCCCGTTATAAACGCCCTGTTACGTTTCCTGATACGGTGTTGATCGGAGTGAGCATTAGTGACATTAATAAAGATAGGTTTATGATGCACTACACCGTATTTAGCGAACAACAAAATGCCATTACCACAGTCGGTTCGTCGCAAGTGGTGATGTTTAACTTTAAAACAGGCAAAAAAGCTGACTTAAGTGAAACATTACTCGGTGAGCTTCATAAATATTCTCGTGATTAACAAGGATTAACTATGCTTTACACTCCACTAGGCAACAGTGGTATTGATGTTTCACGCGTTTGCTTAGGCACCATGACGTGGGGCGTACAAAATAATCAAACAGATGCCGACGACCAACTTAGTTATGCACTCGATAAAGGAGTTAACTTTATTGATACGGCTGAAATGTATGCCGTGCCTCCTTCACCAGACACCTACGGTAAAACAGAGCTTATTATTGGCGATTGGTTGTCACGTAACAAACAAAAACGTGATGATATCGTGCTTGCCACTAAAATTGCGGGTAATGGTTTGCCTTGGGTGCGTGATGGTGCCGATATTACTCGTAAGGCTATTGTGAGCGCCGTAGAAGGGTCGCTTAAACGTTTACAAACAGATGTGATTGATTTATATCAGCTGCACTGGCCTAATCGCACCTCGCCACATTTTGCCAAGCAATGGCCAGGACAAGTACGCTTTAGTGATGCGAATACCGAACAACATATCGCAGGTATGCTCAATATTCTTGAAGGCTTAAACGATTGCGTAAAAGCAGGAAAAATAAAACACTGCGGGCTCTCTGATGATACGCCATGGGGGGTTAGTCAGTTTTTGCGTTTAAGTGAGCAACATAACTTGCCGCGTATGGTATCGATTCAAAATGAATTTAGTCTCGCTCACGCAAAAGACTGGCCGTATTTAATGGAGCAATGTATTCATGAAGACATCGCTTACTTACCTTGGTCACCTCTGGCCGCAGGCTTACTTACGGGTAAATACTTAAATGGTGCTCGTCCAGAAGGTAGTCGCTGGACGTTTACGCAGCGCAACGGTATTTTCCGTGATACTGATCAATCAGAGCAAGCAACTAAAGCCTATGCCGCACTTGCTAAAGCTAATAATATATCCCCAGCGCAGCTTGCACTGGCTTGGTGTAATCAAGTAGATGGTGTTGCCTCGACAATTATTGGTGCCACCAACAATGATCAGTTAAAAGAAAATATCGACGCCTTCAATATAACGTTAAGCAAAGAGTTACTTGCTGATATAGACAAGATTTTTAGGCAATATCCCGCACCTTATTAGGTTATTTAAAAGCCAAGCAATAAAAAAGCCCTGTCACTTTACACTTATAAGGAGTGGCTAGGCTTTAACACATACCTCTGAATATAAAAAACAACACCCGATTTTAGCCTGTTGAAATGGCGGCACAGAGTATTGCATGGTCATATTTAGCAATAAGTTAACTTCATTTTCATCCCGCACGCCTTTAACTTTACTTAATGAGATAGCTTTTAACACCAAACATAATAAGCGCTCACTGCACAGTAGCGATAATGAAATCTCTAGCTAAATTATCAGCTTATCAATTATCCCATCAACTACCCGTCGTTTGTTAAACAGTACTTTAAAGGGTTTTCAAACATAACCAGACCTTTAACTCAGTTCAATATAAATCAAACCACCGTTACAGGTTAGATAGAACGATTAATAATTTCACCACGTAATAACAGCTATATACTTAACCAGCCAACCATTGCTGAGTAAGCAGTAATGTCTTCCCTTGATAAAGTTTTGCAATAAATTCACTCCCCGTATTAACGATGCCTACTCCCGCGGGAGTGCCTGTCATAATAATATCGCCATCACAAAGTGTCATAAACTCTTTTACTTGTTCAATAATTGCCTGTGGTTTATAAAGCATTAGGCTTACATTACCCTGCTGACGCTGCTTGCCATCAATAGTTAAAGTAAGTGCTAGCTGCTCAATGTTGGTATCATCAAATGCAATAAAGTTACTAAAAAGCGCGGCGCCATCAAACCCCTTAGCGCGTTCCCAAGGTAAGCCTTTTGCTTTTAATTTGCTTTGTAAATCACGCTTGGTTAAATCAAGTCCAATACCGACATAAGCTAAGCGTCCTTGTACAACTTTAAAACAAATTTCAGTTTCAAAATGTAACGGCTCATTATTATGAAGACTCCTCAACTGCGTTGAAATAGCACTTGCCGGTTTTAAAAAAACCACCATTTCATCTGCAACTTCGTTACCTAACTCCGTAATATGTTCAACATAATTACGACCAATGCAAATAACTTTAGAAGCTGGTAATTCCAACCCACAATTATTATCACTGCTCATCAAATTCACCTATTAAAGTCAAAGACCTTCAGTTTAAAGCTTTAACAAACTTAATTTATACCTTTATTTTACACAAACCCAATAAAATTA
>NZ_JBQSVO010000136.1:0-8962 GCF_052376275.1 Pseudoalteromonas sp. AOP7-A1-14
CAGTCGAAGGACTTTAAACTTAATAATTAAAAATAAGAAAATTAAACAGAATTTTCTTGGTGAAAATAGCGTTTTGGACCCACCTGACTCCATGCCGAACTCAGTAGTGAAACGAAACAGCGCCGATGATAGTGTAGCATTTGTTATGCGAAAGTAGGACATTACCAGGATATAAATTAAAGAAACCCGTTACAGTAATGTGACGGGTTTTTTGCTGTCTGGTGTTTAATAAGTTTGGGACTGAGTAAACTGTCAGGAAGCCATGAAGAGCTCAGCAGTGATTGAATCAAGAAACATAGAGTCGCATATTTGTGATGTGTCTCGTGCCCGCTCTAGGCACTATGACACTACTAAGTTTTAAATTGAAGAACCCGCGTCAGAGATGAAGTGGGTTTTTTGTTATCTGCGATAAGGTATCTTTGTGGCTACGCTATTTATGCCCCTGTAGTACGTAACCTACACATAGACAGTACTAGAGCTTTAGGACTTGCTCTAGTTGTTGGAGGTTATCAATGATATGCGTTGGTTTTATATTATCAGGTAAGCTAGAACCTGGATGACGTAGCCAGCAGGTATCGATACCTGCATTTTGACCCCCTAAAATATCACTACTTGGCGTGTCGCCTACCATAAGAATTTTTTTCTTTGGTGGGTTACCCATTAACTGAAATGTGTGATTAAAGATTCCTGGGTTAGGTTTTGCGATACCGACCTGCTCAGAGATCACTAACCAATCAAACATGTCAGCTAAGCCTGTTTGCTTTAAACGACGAGCTTGTAACTGTGTAAAGCCATTAGTAATAATACCGAGCTTTGCATGGGGTTTTAATTTGTTAAGCAGTGATATAGCTCCTGGCAACGGCTTACAAATTTCAGCCATAGCTGTTAAAAAGTCGTCGTTGAGTTTTTTCGCTGGTACGTTTAGCTTTTTTGACCACTCGCTAAAGCGGGTAACTTGTAGATGTACTGCTGTTATCTTGTCATTTTGGTATTCAAGCCAAAGTGGTTTGTTTATCGCTTGAAAGTAACTGTAATCAGCCGCTGTAAAATCAACACTGTAGCTTTTGAACATGTGTTTTAGGCCTGCTTGAGCATCAAAACTAAATAAGGTTTCATCGGCATCAAATAACACGTGGCTGTACTTCATTATTACTCCGTTAAAGCTTGTATAAAGTTGGGTGTAAAAAAGGCGCCATGGCAAGTGTCAGCGCTTGAATATAAGTGCTTTCTCGCGTTGCTTGATGGTTAGTTAAAAGGCCAATGGCACCACCTTGTTGTTTTATGTTGGTGGTACTAAATGCAGTATCCATAACATCACCGAGCTCTTTACCTTCGATAAGTGAATTGTAAAGTGCTGATGGTAAAGGTAAGTTACTACTGCGTCCTATACTGCAATCTGAGTGATTAGCAATCACGACATATGCAAACGTGGCTGGGCCATAAGAAAAATTTTCTGCTCCGCCTTCCATTGCGCTGTAGAAGTCAGCTTGGTAGTGCTTTTGACAATATTGCACGCGATTTTGTGCGCCTATGCGAGTTTGTTCTTCGCCAATAGGTTGGTCGGGCACATTTGATGGTGCAGCAACCCCTTCACAATCAATATTATGATTGGGGTAATAAAGCTCGAATATTTTTTTAGCGGCATTAATCTTTACTGGATTTTTAGAACCGACAATTATTTTTAATGATAACTCACTCATACAGAGCGCTCCCGTTAAAAGTAATAGGGAAGTGTACGTGAGTTATTCAAATCGGCAAGCCTACTGGTGTTAAGTTTTCAAGAGCGCGTTTCTTTAAAATGATATCTTTTATCAGTGGCGTTAAAACTAATTCCATTGCTAATCCCATCTTTCCACCGGGTACTACGAGGGTATTAATTCGTGACATAAAGCTTCCCTCAATCATACGCAGATAATAAGGGAAATCTGCATCATCAATGCCCCTAAATCGGATCACTACGAAGCTTTCATCAAGTGAAGGAATATCTTTTGCGCTAAATGGATTCGATGTATCAACTGTAGGTACGCGCTGGAAGTTTATATGGGTACGAGAAAATTGCGGCGTAATATGGTTTATATAATCATCCATACTACGCACGATAGAGCCCATTACAGCTTCACGAGAATGACCGCGCTCAGAAGTGTCGCGAATAAGCTTTTGGATCCATTCAAGGTTTATTATAGGCACCATGCCAATCAGTAAATCAACATGTTTTGCAACGTCATGATCTTGATCAACAACGGCACCGTGCAGACCTTCGTAAAAAAGAATGTCGGTGTTTTTTTCAAGTTCCTGCCAGGGTGTAAATGTGCCTGGAAGTTGGTTATAAGGTACGGCTTCGTCAAAGGTATGTAAATAACGACGTAGCTTACCAGAACCTGTTTCGCCGTATGTGCCAAATAGCTCTTCTAGAGCACCAAAGTCATTGGCTTCACGGCCAAAATAACTAATATGTTTACTTTCACTTTGTGCTTCACGGATTTTTTTATCCATTTCAGGGCGAGTATAGCGATGAAAGCTATCACCTTCTATAAATGAAGCATCGATATTAAGACTACGAAATATATGCTTAATGGCATTCGTCGTTGTTGTAGTTCCTGCACCTGATGAACCAGTAATAGCAATTATAGGGTGTTTAGCTGACATAGTTATTCTCGTTATTATGCTCTAGTCATTTATAAAGAGCTTAACAGTGTAGGTCAAGTGACGGAATGTTTAAATAGCGTTATGATAGAACAATAAAATAATAATTAGAGAAAATGATGAATTTAATTTTAAAGGTGGCCCAGTTCATCACGGTAGCGGCACTTACACCACTAGTTACTAATGCAGCTATGCCTAAAAGTGAAATATTATTGGCGCATTTAAATACACCGCATGGCCTTAAAGTGAGCCGTATTACAGAAGCCGATAGTTACACTAATCAGCCATTATTAACTGAAAAAGGTATTTATTTTACCAAAGAGGTAATAGCAGATGAGCAAAGCCAAACCGATATCGCCTTTTATGACTTTGCTACTAAGCAAACTACCAACCTCACCAATAGTGAAGTAAGTGAATATTCACCTACACTATCACCTATTGGTGAAGGGCTTTCTGCAATTGTTGTTGAAAATAATACAAAGCAAAAATTATGGTATTACCCGTTTGATAAGTCAGCATCACCAAAACGTATCTTTGAATGGATCGAGCCGGTTGGTTATCATGCTTGGGGTGTAAATGACGATTTAGTAATGTTTATTTTAGGCGAGCCACATACTTTGCAATACACATCTGTAGCCTCAGCAAAGCCTGAAGTGGTAGCAAATAATATTGGCCGTACTCTGTTATTTAATAGCGCGAACAATCAGTATCTATTTAGTTATCAAAAAGAGCAGCAAAATTGGCTTGCTAGTTTTAAGCCTCAATCGGGTGAAGTAACTGAGCTATTTCGTTTGCCGCCATCACTACAAGATTTCATATTAATTAATGATCACACCTTAATTTATGCACTACAAAACCGCGTATATAAACGTTCTCTTATAAAACCTGATGAAGTATCACTATGGCTTGATTTAACGCCTTATTGCGATACTACGATTACGCGTATGAGTTATTTTTCTGAGCAGCTAGCATTTGTTTGTAAAAAGTAATAAGTTACCTGAAATACAGTTTACCTAAAGGGCGTTTATGTCAGTAAGCACGGAGCAGGTTAAAGAGTTAATTATTGAGTTGGGCTGTCGTAGTAATTTTCAAATTAAAAACATTACCGAATTTATGTTACCAAAATCAAAAGAGGCAATTTACCTTCATAGTGAAGGGGGGCATCCTAAAATAATAATTCGGCCAATATTTGAAATTTTTAATGACGATTTTTCAGCGCTTGATGGTGTAGCGCGTATTGATGGTTTTTTTCATAGTAGTGAAATGACGCGTTTTCCGACTCGTATATTTAAAAGTGCGAAACCTATTCACTATGGTTTAGCTTACAAGATCACCTCGCGCGAAGGCGCAGATGCATTTATTACTAAGTTAGTGAATACGATTTCTCAGTAATATATAAAAAGATACAAATAAAAACGGCAAGCGAGTAGCTTGCCGTTTATGCTTTTAAGGTACGTAGTTAACGCTTTAAGAAGTTATTGACTGATTCAAGCTCGCGCTCTTTGAGTGCGATACAAGTATTTACACTTTCTTCTAATTTACTTAATGTCCGAGCATAACCTGGGACTTCACTGATTTTATCAGTAAAGAACTTTTGTGTTTTTTGTAAGCTTGCCTCACTACAACCTGAAGTGGTGAAAAACGGTAAGTTAGGCACAAAAAACGGGGGTAGCTGAGCAACTACATTATCGTAATTAGCGTAAATCCAGTTGATGAATAAGGTTTCACGCGCATCGGTATACGCTTGACCAGACATAATGGTACGCATATCAGAGGCGGTTACTTCATCTGTTAAGCTATATTCAAGCACTGCATTTTGTAATTCTGGTTTACCAAAATAGCTCATTGCAGCAAGCATTTTAGTACGCACTTGTGGATCTTTCGTGGTTTTGAAAGTATTTTTATAAACGTCTAGTAAGGCTTTATCACCATGCAAAGCCGCTAAGTTTAAATAAGTAGATGCTAAGTAAGGGTCTACTTTCTCAGGGTTATTTAAATACAGTTGGGCTTGCACCTTTGCGGTATTGATCACACTTTGATCTTCGCCAGCAAAACCTAGCTGAGCAACAACTTGGCCTCTTAGCTGTGAAATACCCGCATCTTCACCTTCTTTTGCTGTTAAACCGTATTGCTTAGCTGCGGGTGTAATACTTTTACGAATAAACTCAGGCCATAGCTCTTTGTTGCTTCCATCTTCAAAAGTACGCTTTTTCGATGCTAAGTAACCCAGCGCTGTATTTGCAACGCGCGGGTGTTTGTCGCTAACAAAGGTTTCTAATGTTTGCATTAAGTGCGCGGCTGATATTACTCCTGCATCAAGTAATGCATCCGCAGCTGATAATAGCGCTAAGCGCTCACGTACACTGAGGTTTGTAGCCGCATTATCGATTAACGCAGCAAATTGCGGCTCATCAAGCACCCAGCGGTAATAACCAAGCGCACCTTGATCTGGATAAATCCACTCAGGTGCAAACTCAAGCTCTACTTTTTGGTTTTCTTTGGTTAGTAAAATATTGGCTGTTTTTACTTTATCCCCTGCACCATATTTAATCGCAACGGGTACATTCCATAACTGTGCAGGCGCATCAACACCGGCGTTAGTAAAGCGGCTCTGGTTTATGGTGATTGATTTACCTTGTTGGTTTACTTTTAGCAGTGGAAACGAAGATTGCTCAATAAATGACTTTAATACACTCGCTACGTCTTTATTTGAGGCTTTACCCAGTGCCTGCCATAAATCGGCAGCTTCAGCATTTTTATACGAAAACTCTTTAAGGTAAGCTTGAATACCTTTTTGAAAAGCATCTTCACCAATCCAGTTTTCAACCATGGCGAGTACTGAACTGCCTTTGCTGTAGGCAAGACCTAAACCATCCATAATGTCTGCTTCGGTTTTAATCGGCTTACGAATAGGCTTGGTGCTTAAACGGGAATCTAATGCCATTACTTTGTTTTGTGGTAAGTCTAAGTGCGACTCAAACTCAGGATTAAGTTGTGCGGTAATTTTAGCCGCCATCCAGCTTGCAAACGCTTCGTTTAACCATAAGTCGTTCCACCATTTCATCGTTACTAAGTTACCGTACCATTGGTGAGCAAGTTCGTGAGCAATAATAGAGATATTACGCTCTTTTTTGCTACGAGTTGCTGTGGCTAAATCAACTAATAGAATATCTTCACGGTAAGTGACTAATCCCGCATTTTCCATTGCACCGAATGGAAACTCAGGTACTGCGACTGAATCGAGCTTTTTATACACATAAGGAATGCCAAAATAATCCTCTAATGCGCTAAGTACTTTGGGTATGTTTTGTTCGGCGTATTCACCTAAATGAATTTTACCTTGCGGAGTAATTACGCGACCTGGAACTGCCATATCTTTTATTTCACGCTCTTCAAATGGGCCTACAGCCATTGCCACTAAATAAGAGGGAATTGGTGGTGTTTTATCAAAGAAGTGAGTGGTCATATCCTCATTAACTACGGTTTTAAGCTCTGGCGTATTGGCGTACACTTTTTGTGAGCTTGGCGCAGTAATGGTCAATTGAAAAGGGATTTTATAGCTTGGTTCATCAAAAACCGGAAATGCGCGGCGTGCATCACTCATTTCAAATTGGGTAAATAAATAAGGAACCCCTTGATCAAGGGTTTTATATAAACCAACACTTTGGCGATTATAAGGTGCGGTAAAATCAATTTTTAAAGTATATTTTCCTGGCTGGATCTGCTCATCACAGCTAAATTTTACTTTACCTGTTTTCAGCATTTCGGTACTTAAATCGCAATTTTCATCACCGAATAGTTGCGCCATTTGAGTAGCGTAATCAACACCGTTTAGCTCAATATATTTGGTCGGTTTTAGTACTTCAAGGGCTATTTCGGTTTTACCGCTAAAAGTATCTTGTGCAGGGTCGAGCGTAAGATCAACGTTTTGTGAACTTGGTTTAGCAAGTTTTTCAATAACAAACTCATTGGCATTTGCTGAACTTACCGCTAAGGCAATACTGAGTGTTAGTAGGCTTTTAATGAACATAGGAGTCTCTGATAGTTTCTTGTTAGAATGTATACAAAGCCATCCTATCAGTTTTTTATTAATTGAGTAATGAAGAACTTAGTAACAAAACTTGTCAGTCAGATTGCCTTGAAATAAAACGTTGCCAATGTAGTTGCGGGTTAACTACCCTAATTTGTTGGATGATTAAGTTAAGGCTGTGGGTATCGGTAAAAGCATCGTTTGAGTAGTTGTTAAAACCCATTAAATAATTAAAGGCGTCTTTATTGGCTGCTTGTAACGCGTAAATACGAATTTGCTGCTCAAAGTTAAGCCTAAGGCTACTAATGGCGGTTTTCATTCCAAGCTGATCAATACTGGGTATATTGCACTTTTGTAAGTAACCTGCGCGCTCGCCTTCACCTGAAAACCAAATTCGTACTTTTTCACTATAACGGCCAGATTTAGCAGGCAAGTCAAATAGTAATCGAGTATGGCCTTTGAGCTTTAGCATTTTTATATAATCACTCAAACCTGCATCAAATAGCGCCTGATGAATAGGTACTAATCGGGCTTTTATTTTTCCGCTAGTATGAAAATGAAAGCAAGGAATTGTAGTGTCGCAAAGATCACTAAGTGTTAAATGGCCAATTTCATCACTATATGCACCACTATAATAGGCAATAAGTGGTAGCCAAAAGTGCCAGTGCTTAGCTTGTTCATGGGGTAAGCGCTGGTCACCATAAATATAACCATGATTAATAGTGTGCAATTCCATAGCGGAAAAAGGCCTGCGGCCGAGATGGGATTTCAATTTAATACCTTGAAAGCAAAAATACTCGCTAGTTTATTGCAAATTTTATTAAACAAATAAACTAGCGAGTTTAAAGTAGGGTTATTCGCTTAATGCACGGGCAAGGCCTACCGGCTCTATTTCTATGCATACTTGGTCATCATTCCAATTTAAGCCAACTAGGGCATCATCAATTTTTAAGTCTTCAACCCATTCATCTAAAAGCTCAACAACACTAATTTCAACAGGGCTGTATCCTGCCCACTCTTCTTTACATTGCGCTTTAGCGCTGGCTTCACTTTCCCACAGAAGTAATACATCAGCGTTTTCAAACTGGTTTGATTCGCAAACTACAAAGCCACCATCTTCTGCACCAAGTGCCCAAAGTTGCTCGCTAAGGCGTACTTTTTCAACAAAACTGACTAGTTCAGATTCAATTTCAATATCACTCATGCTTTTTACCTTTTATATTAGTTACGTGGACTGGTTTGCTTGGCGCTTTTTTTAGGCTATATGTTTGCAACGCAATTAACTGAGAAGTAGCGTTAAACTCAATCAAGTAAGCAGTATCACTATTCATAGCCTTTAATTTTTATCAGTTAAATGACTATTTAAATAGTTTAATGTTTCAATAACTAGTTCATTTGTAGATTAAAATTATTTTATCATTCTTAATATCAAAACCAGAGTGTTGGCACAATAAAATTTTTACTCAAAAGAAAGCCGTACTCAATAAATGAACACGGCTTATATCGATTAAATTATAAATTGTACATTTACTCAGTACGGCTTGTTACTTCTAATAAGTGATAACCGAACTGTGTTTGTACTGGGCCTTGCACTTGATTAAGTGGCGCAGAAAAAACAACCTTATCAAACTCTGGTACCATCATGCCTGGACCAAACTCACCTAGTGCACCACCGTCTTGGCCAGACGGACAGTTTGAGTGTTCTTTGGCAAGCTCTGCAAAGCCTTCACCTTGCTCTATTTTGCTTTTTAAGTCTAAGCATTGCGCTTCGCTATCTACTAGTATATGTCTTGCACTTGCTACTGCCATAAATTCTCCCATTTAATTGTGGTGTATTTTTAACCATATTTACCGTTAGTCTAGTCTACTTGTTACTACATGTACCAGTTTAAATTTAAATATCTTAAATAGCCTTTTTAATAGCTGTAATTAATTTATCAAAATTGGGCTTAGTCTCACTATTAAAACGCCCAACTTGCTTGTGGTCAACATATACAACATATTTCTAAAAGTTCCAGCTGTGAGCTCGTTTGTATATTAAGGTGTTTAATATAGTGTCGGTATCATGGTTATGTCGCTCGCTGGCGGTATTCACGGCTAATAATAGTCTGTTTTTTATTGGTATAATAAATCAATGCTTTTTTATAGTGCGGCTTATGTAGTGTGACTTTGACAAAGTCATCGTTTTTAGTTGGCTATTTTGTACTGGTTGCTTTTCATCAGTTTATAGGGAGGCGTTAAGAAGGGCACTTATAAGCATTATACTTTTAAAAGAATGGTTATCAGAGC
>NZ_JBQSVO010000137.1:0-8887 GCF_052376275.1 Pseudoalteromonas sp. AOP7-A1-14
AATAACAAATCATCCGTGGGAGCCCACGTTAACTTACCAAAATATTCATCGCGAATGCTTTCGTACTCTTTTACTTCACCGTAAGCTGTATCTTTGTTTGAACGTGTTTCTTCAGGGCGATAATATGAAGTATAAAAGTAAAGTTCATCTTCAATCAGCGGGCCACCTAAACTTGCGGTTAACCAACTTTTATCTGTTTCATAGCTTTCCTCGCCAGCAGGTGTTGCTACAAAGCTTTTTGGTTGGGTTTTGTATTCAACGTTACCATGAAATTCATCAGTACCAGACTTTGATACGGTATCAATTGAAAAGCCACCTGAGCGGTTAAAGCCGACAGCTTTTGCACCACCGCGGTCCATAGTCACAAACGCAACATCGTGAGTTGACGGCTCAGATGCTAAGTTACCGTACATTGGCAGAGATACGTTCACGCCATCAAAACCATATGAGTTATCTACACCCGAACCACCGGCTGATGGGCCAAGTGTTGAGTTTTGAGATAGTTCGACGCCCGGAACTAGCTTTAGTAAATCACGGTAATCTTGCCCAACCGGCACGCCTTCAATGGCTTTTTCACCTAATGAGTTGGTTAGCGCTGAGTTACCTTGGCGAAATAGCTTACTCCCCGTAACGGTAATAACTTCGACGTTTTCTTTTGCTCCTGAAAGCGATACATTTACGTTTGATGTTTGCTCAAGCAACACCTCAACGTTCATTGTTTGTGTTACGCCATTGTTGTCAGTAAAAGTAAGCTCGTAAGTGCCTGGCTTAAGTTTTGGTAAATTATAACTGCCGTCTTCACGCGTCACTACTGTACGTGGTTTGGGCATAACGTTACTTGTTGCAGTAATAGTAACACCAGCGACAGATTGAGGTGATTGTTCACTTACCACTTGACCTTTAATACCACCAGTTAGAGCGGCTAAAGCAGGAGCTGTAGTAAATGCAGCTGCGATTAAAGCGCCTGTAATAGCCGTTTTAGGGGTTCTTAATATACTTCGCGTGGCTTGTGATATAGAGCTTAAAGTAAATGTTGATGTATGTTGTTTCATTGTTTCCCGTCCTTTTTATAACTTTAATTGTCGATTTGGACTGTTTTAGTAATAACAAGTAAAAGAGTGTCTCTACTTGTTATCAATACATTAAACATCCGTTAAGCGGGAGGGTCAAGAATATTTTTTTCTGTACGTTGTATTTTATTAAAATAAAATATACAAGGTGTGGTTGAATTATTAATTCATTCATTGAGTTATAGTGTTTAAAAGAGTAAATAAAAACAGTTAAGTAGGTACAGATGGTCGGTGGAGTATTTGGAGTTGGTTTGTGTTTGCTAAGGGTTCAACAAAAAGCCCGCAGCAATGTGCGGGCTTTTGACTTTAATCAAGCTTTAAATTGCTAAATTACTCAACTAAACCACGGCGCTTAAGTAGCGCGTCTGTAGTTGGCTTTTGGCCACGAAACTCAATGTAACTTTGCATTAAGTCACGGCTGTTACCTTTTGATAA
Source organism: Pseudoalteromonas sp. AOP7-A1-14 (assembly GCF_052376275.1). Lineage (NCBI taxonomy): Bacteria > Pseudomonadati > Pseudomonadota > Gammaproteobacteria > Alteromonadales > Pseudoalteromonadaceae > Pseudoalteromonas > Pseudoalteromonas sp. AOP7-A1-14. The sequence goes on from NZ_JBQSVO010000137.1 coordinate 1,506, forward strand.
AACTTCTTTACGGAAGTTATCACCATTTTCACGAGTCAGGCCGCCTTCTTCGGTCATGTGAGCGAATGCATCTGCTGCAAATACCTCAGTCCAAAGGTATGCATAGTAACCTGCAGAGTAACCACCAGCGAAAGTGTGGCTAAAGTAGCTAGACTTATAACGTGGTGGTACTGGGTAGTATGCAATGCCGTGTTTATCTAACGCTTCGTGCTCAAATTTTTGTACGTCAGTAATTTTTTTATCAGCGCCAAATGAGTGCCACTCCATATCAAGCAGTGCAGCGGCTAAGTATTCTGTAGTACCAAAACCTTGGTTGAAGTTTTGTGACTCAAGTACTTTATCAAGTAACTCTTTAGGAATTGGTTCACCTGTTTTGTAATGCTTCGCGTAGTTAGCAAGCACGGTTGGTTCAATATTCCAATCTTCATTGGCTTGTGAAGGAAATTCAACAAAGTCACGTGCAGTTGAAGTGCCTGCAAGACTTGGGTATTTAACGTCTGAGAATAAACCGTGTATCGCGTGGCCAAACTCATGAAACATAGTAGTTACTTCAGAGAAGGTCATTAAGGTTGGTTGACCTTCAGCTGGCTTTGGAATGTTCTGCGCGTTAGAAATAACCGGTTTAGTGCCTTTTAAGCCACTTTGAACTACGTATGAGCTCATCCATGCGCCACCACGTTTACCTTCACGTGCGTATGGGTCCATGTAGAATAAGCCAATGGCGCTGCCATCTTCATTAAATACTTCAAATACCATTACATCTTCATGGTATACCGGTAAATCATTACGCTCTTTGAAAGTAATACCGTACAGTTTTTCCATAGCAAAGAATAAGCCATTATGAATAACTGACTGCATTTCAAAATAAGGTTTAACAAGTGCAGGGTCTAAGTCGTACTTAGCTTGGCGCACTTTTTCAGTGTAAAAAGCCCAATCCCATGGCTGTAAATCAAAAGTATGACCTTCAGCATCAATTACTTTTTGAATTTCAGCGGCTTCATCTTTGGCTTTTTCAACTGCTTTTGGTGCTAGATCATCAAGGATGCCATACACGTTTTCAGTGGTTTTGGCCATACGTGTTGTCATCACATACGATGCCCAATCTTTGTAACCTAATAACTCTGCTTTTTGTGCGCGTAGGTTCGTTTCTTTAATAATGATCGGGCCATTTGTTTTTTGTGCACGCGTTGATGATGCTTTAAAAATCCGCTCACGAAGTTTACGGTTTTCAAGGCTGCTTAAAACAGGTTGTCGCGTAGTGTTTACCAGAGTGATCATGTAACCGTCTTTACCTGCTTTTTTAGCAGCAGCGGCTAGACTTTCAATTTCACCCTCAGATAGACCCGCAAGTTCGCTTTTATCAGTAACTAAAATTACATCTTCTTTAAATGATTTAAGAATATTTTGTGAAAACTCAGTTGATAATTTAGCAAGTTCTGCGTTAAGTTCACGCATTTTAGCCTTTTGAGTCTCGTTTAGTTTTGCGCCTGCGTTAACAAATTTAGTGTAGTAAAACTCAACCAAGCGTTGATCTTCCGCATTTAGGCTCGCTTTATTGTTATTAATACTTTCAACGCGGGCGAATAATGCTTTATTTAAGTAAATATCATCTGAATGAGCCGATAATATCGGCGCCATTTTTGCAGCAATTCGCTGGTATTCAGGATTTGAGATAAGCCCAGATAAGCTATAAAACGCAGTTGATACGCGGTTAAGTAGCTCACCTGAATATTCCATTTTAACTAAGGTGTTTTCAAACGTTGCTGGTGCAGGGTTATTAGTAATTGCTGCTATTTCTGCTTTTTGAGCTGCAATACCAGCATCAAATGCCGGTTCGTAATCTTTAGTATCAAATTTATCAAACTCAGGCGCCATATATTGTAATGGGCTAGGTTTCATTAATACATTTTGTGCATTAACGTCTTGTATTTGTGAGGCTGTTTCTTTACTGTCTTCAACTTGTTGTGAACTACAAGCTGATAATAATAAAACGCTGGCAATAGTACTAGCGATGAGAGATTTGCGCATAAGAGCTCCAATTAAAAAAACATAAGCCAATTGGCTAAACACCGTTAACTTAGCAAATTTTAGATTATATACAATCAAGTTTATCGACTTATTGGGTGGATTGAGCGCAAAAAGGCGGAATTACAGATAAAATATTAGTAATTAAAAAAATAGTAGCTTAAATGCAATCGCTCGTATTAAAGCTACTAATGGGTTGTTGTCATATTACTTAATGGGTAATTCATAAAAGTGTAGACCATTTTAAGCAAATTAGTTGTAACCTAATACGAACTTCTGCTCGCTGCCAAAACTAGCTGGCACTGCATGACCAAACTCTTTGTTGATAGAGCTTAATGTTTGCTCTTGTTCAGCGAGTAAACATAATATTTTATTTCGATAACTTAAACTTGATTCAAATAAATCTAGATCAACCATTGGCTGTAATGTAGCTAATTTTTGGTTTAAAGTTAATTGCGGCATTGATCTCTCCTCGTGCTTTGGGTAGCCATTACTATTTATATAGCTCTGACTGCAATAAAATGCTAATAAACTATTCATTTAGTGCATAAAGAGCTTACTAATTACTAAACTCTTTATACTAAGGAGCTATTATGCCGTGCTAAACTTAGTGGAAACTGAACCAAAGAACCAAATTAGGTTTAATTATAATTTAAGAGTTTTCTTAGTGGATAAAACTAATGACCCTAGCTGATTTTCAGTCTGCGCTTACATATGTGTTGTTTAGCTATAATGGTGTGCAAATTACCATACTAAAAATAATTCAAGTGCCATTAATACTATTATTAATATGGTTTGTAGTGGCAAGAGTTGGTCGACTAATTCGTCGTGCGTTACTGGCACGCAATCTTGGCCCTGACGCCGTACATTTGTTTACCCGAATTTACCTAGTGATTACTATTGGAGTATTAATATTCACTTCATTAGAAGTATTAAATATTCCGTTGACTGCTTTTGCTTTTGTATCTGGTGCTATTGCCATTGGTGTTGGTTTTGGCGCACAAAATATCATTAATAACTTTATTTGTGGTTGGATACTTATGTGGGAGAGGCCAATACGCATCGGTGACTTTTTAGAAGTAGGAACAGCTAAAGGCGTGGTAGAAACAATTAATACCCGTTCTACGCGTATTCGCCGTAACGATGGCGTACATATGTTAGTCCCTAATAGCCAATTACTTGAAAACACAGTCACTAACTGGACGTTGATAGACCGCAATGCTCGTTCATCAGTTAATGTTGGGGTTGCTTATGACAGTGACGTATTGCTTGTTGAAAAGTTAATTAAACAGGTGCTGAGTGAGCATCCAGCTATACTGCCCATGCCTGCTTCGTCAGTAATGTTTGATGATTTTGCTGAAAGTTCGTTGGTGTTTAGTGCTATTTTTTGGGTGTGCGCAGAATCAGAAACTATGCTTCGTCTGGTGCGCAGTGATATTCGTTTTAGTATTTATAAAATATTTAAAGAGAATGATGTGCGTATTGCCTTTGCGCAACGTGATATCCATATTGATGGCGAAATAGCACTGAAAAAACCGTACGTATTAAAAGAGTAATTTGCTGATTGTTGAGGCCAAGTGTATTACTGCACTTAGCCTCAACAATTGAAGCTAAAGTTAATTTAGGTCTGAGTTAGTTTTTTAAGCTTAAGTGCAAATAACACCATTAAGCTGCCAAAAATAACTGCATAAGTTGCCACTAACCATAGCAGGGTTAAAATACCCGCGCCGGGGTTAAACATTAAATATAGCCCAAATATCACTGATAGCGCACCAGTAATAATAAGTAGCCACTCGCCACTTATTTCATGCCGTAATTTCATCGCAACTAAAATTTCAACAACGCCAATGGCAATAGCCCAAGCCGCTATATAATATAACAGCAGTAAAGTGGTAATGTCTGGGACAAACAAGGTCATTAACGCAGCGGCAATCGATAATATTCCTCCAACTAGTAACAACCACCATAATGGATTGTTACTTTTTGAGGAAATAGCGACCCAAACCCGCAGCAAACCATCAAAGAAGAAATAACCGGCAAAAATAAGCAGAATTACTTGTAATGACGCTCTCGGTGCAAACCAGGTAACTAAACCAAAAATAATGGCGATCAAACCGCGCATTAAAAGCACTCGCCAACTTTTAGTGAGTGAGTTTGTTAAATCCATTTTTTATCCTTAATATAAGATGTTACTCAACGTTAGCTTTCAGGCTGAGTCGGGTCAATCATAAATTTAAGTGGGTGATTTGGTGGTTATAGTTTAGGGCTTGTTGGACTCAAGTCATTTCTAGATGAATATGAAAAATAAATAGTGAACCTTATCGTATGTTTAAAGTTTTTACTCCATGGGCGTTACCGTTACTTTACTGAGTATATGGCAGTGTTGGAGCGTTAAACTTAGTCATCTTGAAGTTTCGAGTTAACGTCATTGTGAGTTTGTAAGACTTAAGTTTTTAGCGTACCTAGCGGTAGATTAAAATAATAGGTACTTTTTATTTTTAATAAAATACGTATCAAGAGTATTTACACTAAACAGCTACCGCCCCACTCTTTATACGTAAAGGACAAATGTCCGGTTGTTTAAAATATAAGTGCTTAAATTCTTCTAAAATCCTTTATGTTGACGCTATATGTTGTAAAAAGTTCATTTAATTGTATTTTTATGCAGCAATATTGTCACGCAGTGTTATAATCTTAAGTGTTCGTTCAGCCTCTTTACTTTGTTTTGCACTCTCGACAAAGAGGTCCGCGCAGCTTTTTTCAAGGCGCGAAAAATTGACCGAGCCCGCCAAGTGAACTTGGCGCAACCCCAAACCGTTGAACAAGAGTGCACTAAAAAGGTTAAAGCCCGACATGAAAGCAATGAAAAGATCTACGTTAGCAACCCTCATTAATGCAACGTTGTTCTCTGCAGTAGCAGGTACTTCATTTTCTACCCTTGGCGCAGAAGAGCAAACGCCAGCTGCAAAAAACAATCAACTTGAAGTTATTCAAGTCACCGCACGTAAGCGTGTAGAAAATGCCCAGGAAGTACCTGTTGCTGTTTCTGCACTTCAAGGTGACAAGCTAGATGCTTATAGCTCAGCTGGTATGGATATTCGTTTTATGAATGCCAAAATTCCAAGCTTATCTATTGAGTCTTCTTATGGTCGCACATTCCCACGTTTTTATGTTCGTGGCTTAGGCAATACCGACTTTGACTTGAACGCGTCACAGCCAGTGTCTTTAGTAGTCGATGACATTGTTCAAGAAAATGCTATTTTAAAAGGCTTCCCGGTATTTGATGTGGCACGTGTTGAAGTACTACGTGGACCACAAGGTACATTATTTGGTCGTAATACGCCTGCAGGCCTTGTTAAATTTGATTCTGTAAAGCCAAACCAAGAGTTTGATGGATTTAGCTCCGTGTCTTACGGTACAAATAATTCAATTGATTTTCGAGGCGCTGTTGGCGGTGGTTTAACTGATAACTTATCTGCTCGTGTATCTGTATTATGGCAAGATAAAGAGGATTATATTGATAACCGCGCTCCGGGCTTTGAAGAAGACGACATCTTGGGTGGTTACACCGATCGCGCTGCACGCATTCAGTTCTTATATGAAAAAGATGATTTTTCGGCATTATTAAACTATCACGTTCGTAACATGGAAGGTACACCAATCCCATTTTATGCTAACGCAATTAAAACTGGCTCAAATGAGTTAGTTGATGGTTTTGATGCTGATGAAGTTTATCACAATGCTGCTGCACGTGAATTTCAGGTTGTTGATTCACAAGGTGCGAGCTTAAAACTTGAGTACGACTTTACTAATTATACATTAACGTCAATTACTGGTTGGGAAAGCGCCGAGGTAAACTCTCGTGGTGATATTGATGGCGGCTATGTTGGCGGTCCTGGTGTCATTCCTTATCAATCTGAAAGTGAAAGTGGCTTACCTGATCACAATCAATACACTCAAGAACTACGCTTATCAAGTAACTTTGCTGGTGATTTTAATTATCAAACAGGTTTATTTTACTTTGATGAGTCAGTAACCATCGAGAATTTTGGTTATGACACATTGGCTGGTGGCTCACTTAATGGTTATGTAAATCAGCAACAAGATACCAAAGCATGGGCTGTATTTGGCTCTGTTGATTACACTGTGAGTGATGATTTAAAACTAACCGCAGGTCTGCGTTATTCAGATGATGAAAAAGACTTCGTTGCAGTTCGTAAAATTGTCCCGGCTAATTTAAATGAATGTAATTTTGACTTAATGCAATGCCAAACAGATATTACACGAACAGAAAATGCAAGCGATGATCATATCAGTTGGGATTTATCTGCGTCATATAAATTAACCGATGAAGTTAATTTATATGGCCGTATTGCGAATACATTCCGTGCCCCAAGTATCCAAGGACGTATTACTTTCTCTGATGAGCTGACTAAAGCTGACTCAGAAACGGTTACGTCATACGAGACAGGAATTAAGTCAGATGTATTAGATGGTCGTGGTCGTGTAAATGCAAGTGTTTATTACTTCAACATGAAGGATCAACAATTAACAGCCGTTGGTGGCACCACAAATACAACAAGTCTATTAAATGCCGATAAAACTACGGGTTATGGTTTTGAGTTAGATACTGAGTGGGTATTAACAGATGAGTTAAATGCGACATTTAACTTAAGCTACAATAATACTGAACTAAAAGACGATTCAATTTCGATTCCAGTACCGAGTCGTGTTTCAGATGGCTTGCTAACAATTACAGATCCTATGGTTGATGGTAATGCTATCATCGATGGTAATAGTCTGCCGCACGCACCTGAGTGGATCTCAAACTTAACATTACGTTACAGTAAAGAGTTAGCTGATGGTGAGTTCTTTACTTATGCTGATGTTTCATACCGTAGCGAAATTAACTACTTTTTGTATGAGTCAGTAGAATTTGAAGGAAAAGCACTTACTGAGGTAGGTTTACGTAGTGGTTATGCTTGGGCTGATGGTGATTACGAATACCAAGTGGCTGTTTTTGCTCGTAATCTATTTGATGAGCAGCAATCAATAGGTGCAATTGACTTTAATAACAATACAGCAATGGTTAACGAAGGGCGTTTTGTTGGCGCTGAATTCAAAGTTAACTTTTTCTAAGCAGATTGTTTAGCCATTTGAAACCCGCTTTTAAAGCGGGTTTTTTGTTTCAGCAGTGTAATCCTAAATAAAAAATATAGGAAAAGTATCTGTTAAATTAAAACTTAAGTGCATTTTTTAAAGTCGTTTACATTGATACTATATGTTATGAAATATTTGTTTAAATGTTTTTTATGTAAGGTTATTGTAGCATTACTTTGCTATGATAAGTTTTAATT
>NZ_JBQSVO010000138.1:0-8867 GCF_052376275.1 Pseudoalteromonas sp. AOP7-A1-14
AGAACGAAGGTGATTCGATGATGCAGAGCATCCTTGTTGGAATAAAGCAGAAAATAAAGATCAATGAAGCTCTAATGAAAAATCACGATGTTGAGTTCATTGAATTTAAAGATAAAGTTCACGGTGTCATAGTAATCACAGAGGCAAACAATGGATAAGAAAGTAATTACAGAGGCGCGTTTGGAAGAGGCGCTAGAGCGGTTGTTGTCTGGATGCCCTATAAGAGTAAAACCAGAAGGCACCCTAACTTTAAACAAGGTTAACAAAGAGGCACGCCTTAGTCATAGCTATGTGCATAAATTCAAAGAATTCGTAGAGCGTGCGACTCCAAAAATAGATACTTTTAACAAAACTAAGAAACAAGCCATTGAAGGCATGGATTTGGGCGAAGCAGAACTAACAGAAGTCGAGAAGCTGAAAGCTGACTTAAAGCGAGAGAAAGCGCTAAAAGAAAAATATCGTTCAGAGCGAGATGATGCCAAGACAGCTCAGAAAGAAATGGAGGCTTTAAACGCCACGCTAATGTTTAGGTTGTACGAATTGCAGGAAGAACTAGGTAGAAAAAGACTGGTCAGTATTTCATAATAGGTGTGAATAACACTTCTTGATTCTCAACTATTTAACCAAAAATATGAGAAAAACACTCTACCCTATTAAGTAACTGTATTTAAAAAGGTTTCACAATATTTTGATATTCCTTTGTGTAACGGTGAACGTAAAAGCGATGCAAAAATTCAATGGCAGCATGGTAGCTGACAATGTGATGGCTCTGATAACTCAGCTTTCAAAATACAAGGCTGAGCTTGAAGGCAAGCTCTATCATGAAATTGGTCGATTTGAAAAATCGACTGGGATTTGCGCAGAATGCGGCCAGCACCATGTTTTAACATTGAACGATAGACATTTCATTTGTGTGGCTTGCGGAGCGCATAAAAATCGCGACCTTTCAGCGGCTAAAAGCATAGCGAACACAGGTGAGTTAGACTTAATAGCGGCTGGAATCGTCGCAAGGGTTAATCCCACTTCTCAGCGGAAAGCAGCTAATAAAATGAAAGTCTTCGAGCTATCGAAGTTTGCTGTTGGATCTGAGAAAAAAGAAGCAGCCTAGCATTCATAAGCTAGACTGTAGAAGCCCATTGATCGACACGTGGTGGCGTCTGTGGGTAGTTCACAATGTATATCCGTCTATAGGTAACGTTCTGACTTAATGAAATCAACTGTCCAAGTTAATTGATGCTAGATAATAAAGATAATTTAGAGATCATGTATTTACCTACTCCACAGTGTTTTTAAAGCTTAATCCCTTTTAATAGTAGCTTAATAGGGTAATTAGTCTTAATTGTTAACTATTTCACTAATGAGTTAGTAAAATATTGATCTAATTAACTCGTTAGATTCGACATTAACTTATTCACATATCCACAGTACCTATTAATTCTATTAAATCTATTAAAACTATAAGATCTATAAGAACTATAGGCGCATGTAAGTCATTGTTATTAAAAGATAAAAACATGATGGCAGATCATATATTTGGTGTTTCGGATCATATATTTGGTGTTTTAGATCATATATTTGGTGTTTCGGATCATATATTTGGTGTTTAGATTACATATATTTGGTGTTTAGATTACATATATTTGGTGTTCTTTTTTAGAATAAGGTTCTGACGACATACACTATTTTTATAGTATATGTCTCATTGCTAGCATGCAAAATGATAGATTAAGCTCTTTTTTAATATATTTAATACAATTCTGAGGTTGAAAGTTTGTATTTGTGTATATGCGTAACATATTTTTGGTGTTGAGAGCTTGTATCTTTGTATGTACGTAACATATTTTTGGTGTTGAGGGTTATATCTTTGCATGTACGTAACATATTATTGGTGTTTTATTTATTTGTAGGGCTATATTCGTCGTATTTTATGGGAAGTTATTAAAAATAGGTCTATGTGAGCATATTTTATATGAGCTACATTACATATTTTTGGTGTTATTAAGAGTACATACCAAAAATATGTAATATGCTTTTTAATATGGAATATCTAAATTATCTATAGTCAGTTTATTCGCAATATCAATTTCTTCTTTGCTGGATGCTTGTTCTGCGCGGTTATTACGCCTTTCAATCAAGGTTGTAGCTATTTTATTAGATAGATCCTCATTACCAGTGTAATTGTATGCAGAAAGTAACAGTTTAAGTTCTGCAGTTGATAATTTTTTACCATTGCCTTCAGACTTTAATTGCTGCCTTTTAAGCTCTAGCTTTTTAATAGTAGAAATAGCATCGCGTTCATTAAATTCCTCAATATTGCCTTTTGTTATCCAACTCATAAGGAATTTGATAGCTATGATTTTGTTGCCTTGTTTTTTTAATTCGTAGCCAACTTCACCATTAGCACTTTCATAAAATAATAGCTCTTTATTTGTTGTCGGATTGGCCTTGAGAATATCAATGCTGCTTCTAATGCATCTCTGCATAAAAACCCCATTATTTTTAAAAGATAATTTATCTGATTTTAAATTCCCTTTTTCATCATATAGACCAAATAAACCTTTTAGTTCATCAAGCTTAATCAAGTGCATTTCGTAGCCGGGCTCTTTAAACCTACTAAGTATTTCATAGAGTCGCTTTGCGTATTCCTGTTTTATGCATAAAAAGCTTGTGGTATTGATCAGCGCAAATCCTTGCTTATACTCTATAAACTCAGACTTCAGAAGATCATTAGGTATCATTGTAAATGTGCGGTTTTTATAGCTTATATTTTTAAATATTGGTTTATAGTCAAATTCAATTTCACCATTACCATCTTCAGTTTTTATACCAACGCTATATCGTGATAGCCGCATAGCTACAGGGTTAAGGTATGTCGCTATATGTTTTGGCGCTATATTGAGCCAATTGGAGAGCTGAGATGCTGAAAACTCGTATTTAGGGGTTGTTCCAACCCAATCACTTTCTTTCATAGTTGCAATCATGAGTGCAAATATATCTGCTTCACGGGCAGATAAATCTTGGCGACTAAATACTATCTGATGGCTCTTTTTTATGTGTTTAGGAAGAGAATCCCTTGAAACTACTTTCTTTTTCTCATCGATGCTCATTTCTTCTTCCAATGTCGAGACTGTATTTGCTAGTTGATGACATATTCTTGGTGTTTTTACTAGATTACACATATTAGACATTAAAATATACTCTCTAATTAGCTTATATTTCGATGATGAGGGGAGCTTGTATTTCAATAGTCATTTTTTAAAATAACGATAAAAATATTCCTCAAGTTGTATTTTACCTACAATCCCTATTTGCCAACACCTACGGCTTCTTTTTTGGTAATTATTCAATGTGAATAACTCAAATTATAAAACTAAAACAAAAAATCAAATACCTCTAAAATACATGGACAACTCAAAAAACAAGGGATACACTTGTTTTAAACAAAAAGGGATTCATCTATGACCATTGAAAAGACTACTCACATTTTTCAAGATTTAAAGGAAGGCGCTGATCGCTATATAAAAAGACGCAATCAGAGGCTTTTAGTAAATCATCGTAAGGAGCTTAGAAGTTTTACGCGAGCTGAAGCATCTATATATTTAGATATTGATGTAAAAACTTTAGATAGGTATTGCGCTTCACTGGGTATTGACCCACGTAGACACGAAGATGCACAGTGGTCAATTGACATCGAAGAAATTTATAAAGTAAGAGATTCGCTCTCTGTTGAATTACGTAAAGAACCTAAGTTCAAACGTAGTGATAAGCAGAAAGCACAGATTATAGTGATTCAGAATCAAAAAGGTGGTGTTGGTAAAACAGTGTCAAGTGCAACAATAGGTTCAGGACTAGCTACTGAGTTTCATCAAGAGTATCGCGTAGGCCTTATTGATATGGATGGACAAGCTACACTATCAATGTATTACGCCCCTGAATCAGCACAAGAAGGTTGTTTATCTGTAGGCGATCTGATCATGGGAAACTATGAATTAGACGAAAATGAAACTAAAAAAGAAGCTATTTCAAGTGCCTTTTTACCTACTACAATTCCAAACCTCCGTATTTTACCTGCCTCACAATCAGATCGTGGTATTGAGGGGTGGTTTCATGAAGGCGTATTTAATAAGTCTCTAAGTTCGCCCTACTCTATTTTGAGTAAGATTTTAAATGAAGTTGAAGATGAATTCGATATTATCATAATAGATACCCCTCCATCATTAGGCTATGCAACGTATAACGCTTACTACGCCGCAACCAGTGTACTTTTCCCACTATCAATTACAGAAAATGACATAGATGCAACGTGTTCTTATTTTTCATATATACCGCAAGTCTGGGGATTATTGAATAATGCGAAGCATCAGGGGTATGACTTCATGAAAATACTTATTACAAATCATAAAGACAGTTCAACAACAACGGAGTTACTCAATAGCCTTAATGATAGCTTTTCACCTTATTTATACTCTAAAGAATTTAAAAATGGTGAAGCTGTAAGGCAGGCATCATCTTTATTATCAACGGTGTTTGATATGTCTAAAAGTGAGTACCCAAAAAGTAAAATGTCATACCAAGTGGCACAGCAAAATGCTTATGAAGTAACAAGTCAACTACAGCGCGATATTGTAAATGTATGGCGTAAGCAAGAGCAGGAGCAGGAGTAAAATCATGGCTAGAAAACGTGGAATAAGATCACCACTTGGCAATGCAGTCGGAGCGCAAGATGCAATCGAGTCAGGACAGAAAAGTAATATAGAGTCGCTTGCAAAGCAATTAAAAGCAGAGATCACTGGTTCTAAATTATCACTAATGGATGTATTACAAACCCATCTAGGGATAAGTAATGTTGGAGAGAGTGTATCCTGGAAGTTAAAATCAGGAAAAATAGCGCAATTTGTTCCTATTACATTAAGTTATCAGCAAGTTAAAGAGCTTACTTCGGTCACATTTGAAGTGAATGGTCGAGATCAATCTGGTCTAACCAAAGAATCTCTTCAAGATCTAGACTCATTATGTATACAACAATATTACCCAGCTATAGGCCGAAGAGTTAATGGCGTAGTTAATGGCGTAATTGATCTGCTAGATGGCTCCAGGCGTAGAGCTAGGTTTTTGCTTGAAGCAGGTAAAATTAACTCATTTAAAATATTAGTCACAGATGACGATATTAGCTCTGGTGACGCTAAAGCATTAGCTAAGCAGCTGCAAGTTAGTAAAGAGCACAACTTACGTGAAATTGGTATGCGTTGTCAGTTAGAAAGTCAGCTTTATGAAAAAAAATATAATAAAAAACTCACGCAATCTGAATTAGCTGAAGAAATGGGCTTAAGCCAAGCCAAGGTAAGTAAGGCGCTAACTGCTGCCTCTATCGATAGTGCTATTATTGAGCTGTTTCCGGATATTTCTTTATTGTCACACTCAGACTACAAAGTATTAAATACAGTACAAAAAACGTTAGGTGAAAACGTAAATGAATTTATAAAGGATATAGAAAGCAATATAATTAATATCAATAGTGAATTAGTTCAAGACGATTATAAAGAAGCTATATTAAAAATAGTTACAGACGCTATTAAAACATACAAACCTAAGCCAACCGAGCAGGCTATCGTTACTCCACTTGCAAATTTTAGCAAAAAGAATACCTATGCACGTAAGCGCGTTAAAGGTAGAAAATTCGCTTATGAGTTTTCACAGCTAACAAAAGAAGTACAAGATACTTTAGACCAGGCTATTGCTAAAGTGTTGCAAGACTCGCTTTAATAATAAAGGTATTCAGTCATAGCTAATTTATGAGTGAATACCTTTTAGGTTCCTCAACGGAGATTTTGTTTTAAGTTATTGTTTTTAAAGTCTTTAGTGTTTTTTATTTGTAGTTATTCAGGCTGAATAAATCAACAGTATCTAGCCTGACTCACGCTCATATATCTGCTGGGTTGATATTAAAAAGTTAAAATTAAACTAAAGTATGAAACCAAGATAATAAAGTTTAGAGTTTTCTGGGCTAGTTTTTCGGCAGCTATGTGCCATAACCGGACATTGGTAACGCTTCGCTTAACCGGCGTAAAATAGCAGGCTAAAATTAGCGACGAAGGAGCGCAAGCCTGCTATAAAGCGTTTGTTATATTTTTGCTAACTCAGGAATCGGTTCCTTTGTAGAAATAACGAATGAGGTTGAATTCAACACATCGTATGGCTGATAGAAACCTTGTTCCCCATTTTCATCGCACGAAAATATATGTGAAATGTCTGGAAAGTTATTAGGGTCAACAGGATGCAAGGCATTTGGATTATGGTATATTACCAAACTCTCTGACCATGATTCCGTATACTCAGGCGAATCTACATCTTCATGGAAAGGTATGCCAGCAAAAGCCTCTGGATCAGGATTAAACCGAGTGCCATCCCTCAAGATTTTAATATCTTCCCCCCCCATACCAGCGAGCTTACCCATACGATTAAACTTTGTAATAGTTGCTGCATTGCTAAATAAGATAGCACTAACATGCTCAGAATCAGGCTGATTGAAAAAGGCAGAAGGAATTGATTTACCTTTCCATTCATGAGTCTCTATGCGGGTAATTTTTGGCTTTCCATCTACAATCGATGCCCTAAAACCGTATAAGTATTCCATTAAGGCAGTTCTAGACCAAGTCATAGAGCCTGTAATATGAAAGTCATGTATTGCGAATACTAATGGCTTGTCTTGAACATGAGATCTTTCCCAATATCTCTTCTTGAGCTTAGAATATAAAGGGCTACCAAACTTAATTGGCATATAGCCGTTGAGAAGCTCTCGTAACTTTTCGGGATCTTCCGGCGCCTCTTCATCTGGACGCGCTTGATTTTCACTCGGATTCACTGTCACAGCTTCAACTAAATACTCATGCACCCCATTAGTAATGTGGAAGTCAGGTGCAGCATTCCCTTTAATTTGAGTGAATTTATCGTGGAAATAGATATATAGATACAACTCCCAAAGACGAGCGTCAAAGCCATGTGTTTGAAATTCTTTTATATAATGACCATCAGGGTCATCAAAAGTATACACAATTTCTTTTATCAAATTTCGAGCTGCTTCCATCCTAGGTTCTTCAGCTAAAGCTATATAGATGGGATTCAACTTTCCTCGCTCAACTAAAGGCTCAAAGAGTTCATTGGTTAATTTAATTTCATCCCCTTGAGGGTAAAAAGATTTACCATCATTTTTATATTTTTTAATAGCTTTGATTAGTTCATTTCGAGCACCTAGTTCACTCGGTTTAAATGTTTTGCTTACTTCTAGCACCCTAAATATTTTTCTAGTATCACGCCCCATAATGACAAAGCCATAATCATTATCGATTGCATTTCTAAAAACAGTTGCTAGAATTTTTTTATCGTATGCAATAAACCACTGTTTTTCATCTGCTGTACTTCTTGCCATAGGATGACGTGAAAAACAAAAAGCGTCAAATTGACGTCTAGAAATACTCCTCACTCCTGATGGCAACTTAACTGCCACATCAGTTTTTTTACGTCTCTTTTCAAGCCTCTTCTTTCTTTTCTGATCTCGAGACAACTTAGCTTTTGCCATCAAATACCTCTGAACTCAATTAAAAATATAACTCCACCTTAAGCGGCAAAATATTGTTGGCTAAAATATTGAACGGAGTGAAAATAGCCAACTGTATTTTGTGATCTTCACGCGCCTAAAAGAGGTAAATGTTTACGCTGCTGATAGGTTAAAGCTAACTCTAAACAGGACTTGATTGCTGTTTCTGGTAACACTTGCGATAAGGACAGAACTATTGATCTGTTTCCCTGAAACACCAGTTCTTCACCATACAATTCTCTAAATGTATCGACTAACTTAGTTTGGCAATTAAAGAATAGGTAATAATTATTAGGATATTTCAGCTTCCAGTCCATTCTTAGCGGGCTGCCTGTTTTTACACTATAGCTAGGTTCACCCCATTTTAGAGTTTCATCGACTTCACCCAGCTCCAAATCAGATGCGATTTGAAAGACTAGATTTCTTAGCTCCTCTAGCCTAATACGAGCATTTTCCGGATATTCATCGAAGCGTTCTTTGACTACCTTGTTCACTGGAACCTCCTATTCACATAACGAGCCTGTAGAATAACTCCAACAGCCAAAATCAATTAAAAAACTAGCTCCTGCAATTAGTTCTAAGCGTTTTTAGAGCATTAGGTAATGCATTTGGGACCCATAAAACAGGATGTTTTTCTTAAAAAAGAGTAATTCTACAGCCTCAACTTTGAAATAAGGGACGCAGCAGGCGGCTTAATTGTTTTGTTATACACATCACTGCTTGGTGGTTGACATAAGTGTCTTAAGCCCATTGTACCAAGCTAAAAAAGCAACGGTACCATGAGTCTCATTTTTAAAATATTGTTGCTCCGAAATAGCATCATTATTATCAATTACAGATGAAGCAAAAGTAGCACCCCATCTATAATTGGTCAGCCCGATATCTCCCAAATGAGAATTGTTTGCGAAAGCAAAGTAAACTCGAGAATTGAAATTTATATCTCTATTGCCGGCGTTCAATGCCCGATTTAAGTAATCATTATCCCATAGCGATGTGGGATCTATGATTAAATAATCTGTAAATACAGATGGTGACTCTATAAGAGTGTTTGCTGCGAACAAACCGCCAAACGACTCACCAACTAACAATCGCTTGTTGGACGTCCTATATGCAGTGTCAACGGCGGGTATCAACTCTTTTTCAAGAAATTTAGCGAACTGATTAGCGTTTCCTGTTTGCTCGAATGTTTCCAAAACGCGGTCTTTAAACTTCCACTCTATAATCGATGACGGAGTTAAGTCACGAGATCTATTTGTATTCGGAATGGCAATTA
>NZ_JBQSVO010000139.1:0-8843 GCF_052376275.1 Pseudoalteromonas sp. AOP7-A1-14
CGTTAATGTTGCGGCTTTTTTATATTTATATGTTATGAGAGGTGATATTAACGACGCTTAGTTTGTTTCACACGGGTATTGTGCTTTTTAACCGCTTTACGTATCTGATTTATTTTAGCTCGCTTATCTTTACGCTTCTCTGGCATCACCGATAACTTAGTTTGTGTTTCACGACCTAATTTAACTGTTTTACGTAAGTAGTTAACAGTTTCTAAATCAAGTTCCACCCACCCACCTTGTGGCAGGCGTTTATCAAGTTCAAGCTTACCGTAACGAATACGTATTAAACGTGATACTTCCACTTCTTGTGATTGCCATAAACGACGTACCTCACGATTACGCCCTTCAGTCAACGTCACATTATACCAACGGTTAATCCCTTCACCGCCCATTGGTTTAACACTTAAAAATTTGGCAGGGCCATCTTCAAGCTCAACACCTTTGGTTAAATTTTTTATTGTTTCGTTTGTTACTTCTCCAAACACCCGAGCAGAGTATTCGCGCTCAACTTCATAACTTGGATGCATCAAGCGGTTCGCCATCTCTCCGTCATTAGTAAATAACATCAAGCCAGCAGTATTAACATCTAAGCGCCCTACAGCGATCCAACGTTCACCGTCAATACGCGGAAGGCGATCAAACACGGTTCTACGCCCTTCTGGATCTTTACGTGTCGACAACTCCCCTTCAGGTTTGTTGTACATTATCACGCGACAAATACGATCCGCTTTTTCTTCAATTTTTACGATATGACCATCGACGCGAATTTGGTCAGTTTCTTCAACCCGGTCACCTAATTTAGCCACTTTACCATTGACACTAACACGGTTTGCATCAATTTGTTTTTCCATTTCACGTCTTGAACCTACGCCTGCGCGGGCTAAGACTTTTTGTAACTTTTCACCTTGTATACTCATATTGATAGTTCTCTCACAGAAGGATCACTCAATAGCTGATCTATTTTACTTTGTTGCTGTTCAGGCAGCGCCGGTAAATTATCAAGGGCAGCTAACGAAAAATAATCTAAAAATTGTTTAGTGGTTACATACAAGGCAGGTCGCCCTGGCACTTCTTTATGTCCCACTACTTTTATCCACTCACGCTCAAGCAAGGTTTTAATAATACCTGAGCCCACTGCGACTCCTCGTACTTGCTCAATCTCGCCGCGAGTGATTGGCTGTCGATAGGCAATTAACGACAAGGTTTCTAACAAGGCCCGAGAATATTTAGGGGCTCGTTCTTGCCATAAATTATTAAGCCAAGGTGCCAAACTTGCACACGCTTGAAAGCGATAACCACTGCCTACTTCAACTAAACGAATACCACGAGTCATATAATGTGTTTGGATTTGTTCAATCGCTTGATTTAATCGCACCATAGACACGTTTAAATCAATTAATACAATGTCTTTCAAGTGGCGTTTAGACAGGGGCTTACCCGCCACAAAAATCGCAGCTTCAATGATTTCAATAAGTTGTTCATCACTTACACGCTTTGTCGCCATGTCATTTAACCGCACATTGAAAAAAACTATATTTAACGAGTCATTATGACAGATCAAGATGAAGGTTGGAAAATTTATTATATGTAAAAACTAAAAATACCAGCAGAAGCACTGCTGGTATTAAGTATATATGAGCTTTGATTAATAATTAGCTCTTTTTAATCATTTCAAGAGCCTCATCTTCAGCGACATCTTTACCGTGCGTTTGAATATAGTTAACAAATTCATCGCGGCTGATACGCTTATCTTTATTGCTATCTATATAACCAAAGTGCTTTGAAATATCGTCATCATTGGCTTCTTTTACAGAAATATAACCGTTATTATCGTTATCTAACGATTTAAAACTA
Source organism: Pseudoalteromonas sp. AOP7-A1-14 (assembly GCF_052376275.1). NCBI lineage: Bacteria > Pseudomonadati > Pseudomonadota > Gammaproteobacteria > Alteromonadales > Pseudoalteromonadaceae > Pseudoalteromonas > Pseudoalteromonas sp. AOP7-A1-14. The sequence goes on from NZ_JBQSVO010000139.1 coordinate 1,855, forward strand.
TTTTCAATCGGTTCAAATTTAGCTATTCCGGCTTTAAAGGCGGAATCAGTTACATCACTGCCATCAGCCACTTTACCTGTGTTTAATTGCATATAAGCATTAAATTCGGTTTGGCTTATTTGCTCATCCATATTGGTATCAATATTTGAAAAGTGTTGCCAAATGCTATCGTCATCAGCTTCTACTTTTGAAATATAGCCATCACTATCATTATCTAGACTGCCAAAATCACTGTCGATTTTATCGATAGACGGATTTGCAGAACATGCTGATAGGCTTAAAGCAGCTAAAATTGTTGATGCTAAAGTTAACTTGTTCATAAGACGTTTCCTTGTAGTATATTAGTTTCAACGTTTAATATACAAATAAAATGCCAAAAACATAAGCTGTTGAATTTAATATTCATTTAAACTTAAAACACCTACAAGACGCCTCTTTTATTGCACGCCTTGCAGGGCTGTTTGTAATTTTTTCAAGCGATCTATCCGGTTTCAGCTTAAATGGCTCTATTGTGATACCGCTTAACAAACTCAGTTATCTTTTCGTCATTACACTAAAGTAAACTCAAGTCACAAGTTTTATCTTTCACAGCCGCGCTGCACTCAAAGCTTGGGTTAATGACGCAGTAATTATCAAAAGTGCTAATGTTTTAGTTTTCATGAAAGTCCAAGGTAAGTACATTATTTACCGAATGGCTCGAACTATATATCTCAGAGAAGGCAGAGTACTAGATTTTTTATTTATAAACTTGTTGCATATCAAATGATCAACACCTAACAATTGCTCATCACTTGTTCGACATGAATGCATCACTATTTTATAAATATCGCCCTGTACCCAGCGTTATTTAATGGTAGAATTTGCCCAACACAGACAGAAAAACATAACCACTTAAGGCCACTGTATGAAAGTTATTTCATTTAACATAAATGGGCTACGCGCTCGCCTTCACCAATTACAAGCTATTATTGATAAGCACCAGCCAGATGTTATCGGTTTACAAGAGATAAAAGTACATGATGAGGCTTTCCCTCTAGAAGATGTGCAAAAAATGGGTTACCACGTTTACTTTCATGGCCAAAAAGCGCATTACGGCGTAGCAATACTCTGTAAAAGTGAGCCTAAGTCGGTTTTTAAGGGCTTTGCCAGCGATACCGAAGAATCACAAAAACGGATGATCAGCGTTACTATCCCACAACAAAGCGGTCGTGATTTAACCATTATGAATGGTTACTTTCCGCAAGGGGATAATATTGCCCATGAAACTAAATTCCCTTACAAACGTCAATTTTATCAAGACTTAATGACGCATTTAAACACCAATTATGAACCTTGTGATGATGTTATTGTTATGGGCGACATAAATATATCCCCCTCAGACTTAGATATTGGTATTGGTGAGCCAAATCGCAAGCGCTGGTTAAAAACCGGTAAGTGTTCATTTCAGCCTGAAGAGCGTCAATGGCTAGCAAACTTACTCGATTGGGGCTTTAAAGACACATTTCGTGAGCTTCATCCTAAAACAACTGAGCAATATTCATGGTTTGACTACCGCTCAAAAGGTTTTGTTGATAACCGCGGCTTACGTATCGATGTCGTATTAGCAACCGAAGAACTTGCTAAGCGCTGTATTGATGCAGGCATTGATTATGAATTACGTGGCATTGAAAAGCCCTCTGATCATGCACCCATTTGGTCTACTTTTAACTAGTTTATGAGCGATCTAGCAGCACAGCCATTAATATCGATGCCAATACAGTTAATGTTGTGGTTTAGCATTGCTGTAGTGTTGTATTTAAGCTTTAGTAAAGTACAGTATCAGGGGCTTATTACAAACCCTGCACGCCAAACAGGTTTACTTGCATGCGCCTTAGTATTTACAATTTTATGGCGTATCAAGGCTGGGATTTTACCTGGCCTCGATCTACATATTCTGGGAGTTACTGCGGTTACCTTAACCTTGGGTTGGCGCTTTGCTTTAGTGAGCGCAACGCTTGCAGGCTTGTTGCTCACGGCTTTTTCACAAATATCAGTCAGCTCGCTGCCCGCTTCACTTTTACTTGGGGCTTATTTACCTATTCTACTTAGCTATGGGATATTTGTGCTCTGCTATCATTTTTTACCTCGGCATTTTTTCATTTATATTTTTGTTTGTGCTTTTTTATGTGCGGCCTTAATAGCGTGTTTTAAAATTGTACTTATATCCGCTTTTTATTATTTAACAGGTAACTACACTGGCTTTGAGCTAACTGAAAATTATCTTTATTTATGCGCCATTATTTGGTTTCCAGAAGCCATGTTAAACGGTATGGCTATTACCGTATTAATTACCTATCGCCCTCATTGGGTAAAAACTTTTTATGACAAGGACTACCTAGACTCATGAGTCTTAATTATCAATGCCCGTTGTGCCAACAAACGCTTAACTTAACAAACAACAGCTTAAAGTGTAGCAATAACCATAGCTTTGATTTTGCGAAAGAAAATTATGTTAACTTATTACCAGTACAACAAAAAAACTCTAAGCAACCCGGTGATAACCTTGATATGGTGCAGGCTCGCCGCGCTTTTTTAAGCACCGGACACTATCAATTTTTGCAATCGGCAATAGCCAAAATTGTACAAAAACATACACCAAGAACCATTATCGACTTAGGTTGCGGTGAAGGTTTTTATACGCAAGAAATCGCAAAACTTAGTAATGCAAACGTCTATGGTGTTGATATTTCAAAGTCAGCAATAAAATACGCAGCAAAACGCTACCCACAATGCCATTTTAGTGTTGCTTCTATTAGCCAAGCCCCTTTTCACAAAGGAATGGCTGATGCATTAGTAAGTATTTTCGCCCCTCTATTTGAGAATGAGTTAGCGCGCTTAGCAAAAAGTGATGGTGTTTTAGTCATAGCTAGCCCAGGGCCTTGGCATTTGAAAGAGTTAAAACAAAAAATCTATCGTGATGTCAAAGCGCATACGCCAATAGCAGCGCCTAATGGGTTTGAGCCGATAGAGCAGGATTTATTAGAGCAACAGGTGAGCTTAGGATTTGATGAGCTTAAGAACCTTATTACCATGACTCCGTTCGCGTGGAAGTTTCGCCCTGAACATTGGCAAGCATTAAAAGAGCAAGGCGAGCAGCATGTCACCTTGTCCTTTTATATCAGCCAATTTAAACGCAGTACTTAATACAAAAAGTTAAAGGTTTTCTTTGGTAAAAGCGCGGTCCATTTTGTCAAACATATCATTGAGTAAATGGGCAAGCTCTACATATTTAGGTTTGTTTTTAGCTGCTTTGCCTTGGTAACCATTAGCAATCATTTTGTTGTAAAGTTCTTTATACCAATGTTCCATAGCAGGATCTAACTTAGTTTCAGCGCGTTTACCAAGCCACAATAAACCTTGTAGGGGCAACGATAGAAAAAACAGCGCCATAGCAATTGCTTGCGGTAAAAAATCGCTACCTAAATAGTTTATTTGCATAAACAGCGTTAACATAGCCAAAATAGGCATGATAGTAATAGCCAATTCGGTTGCTTTTATTACCCTAAATTCAGCAAACAGCGGTGCTAACTCTTTACGCATTGGCCATTTTTTTGCATATTCACGACCAATTTGAACTTGTGACATCACACTTTTTTGCATCATAGCTCCTAATATGGCTGGGTTATTATGACCCGTTGAGTATAACATATCTTATCTTGAGGATATTATACCTTCAAGTAACAATCACTTTAAATTTCACACGCCCTTTTACGTTCATACACTTTGTTAAATCAAGTAATTTGGTAACCATCAAGCCATAAATTAAGCAAAGGTAAGCTAAAACATATAGAGTAAACCACACGTTACTATAGCTATGGCCATTTGTCGGCTAAATGCCCGTAGTTCAGCAGGTATTAAAAGTAATACTTATTGCCTCGTAAAGATTCTTCAAGCCTATTACTCAGCTTTATCCTCTAACTAGGCGGAGCAAGATAATGCAAACTGGAAAATATACTGAACCAAAAATGAACAATTTAAACTATGATTATTTTCATCATTAAATTTAATAACTTACATTTTTAATACCCGATAACTCCCACACTTATCCACAGAAATTGTGGACAAAATAGTAAAGTAAAAATTATCGCTTTTTAATATTCATGCAATAATTCATAAATTCATCCGCGGACAAGGGTTTACAAAAGTAGAAGCCCTGAAAATAATCACACCCCATTGCTTTTAGCGCATTAACTTGTTCAATATTTTCAGTTCCTTCTGCCACTGTTATTAGATTCATATGACTTCCAATTGAAATTATTGAACGCACTAATTCAGCACTGCGTGCTTGTGATAAGTTATCAATAAATGACTTATCAATTTTTAGTACATCTAACGGTAAGTCCTGTAAGTAAGATAGTGACGAATACCCAGTGCCGAAATCATCAAGCGCAATACTAATACCTATATTTCTGAGCTTATTTAAATTACTGACAGCACGAGTAATATCGGTCAGTAAACCTGATTCGGTTAATTCAATTTCTATGTATTTCGATGCCAATTGGTACTGTTCAAGCGTGCGGCAAATAAAAGCTATAAAATCAGGATTATCAAACTGCATCGCCGCAATATTAATAGACACTTTATATACCGGTTTATCATCATTGATCCACTGCCTTATCTGCTTACACACTTCATTAGTAACCCATCGCCCCAAAGCGTGAATAAGACCACAGTCCTCGGCAATATCAATAAACTCACTAGGCGGAATATTGCCCTTTTGCGGATGCTGCCATCTTATTAATGCCTCTGAGCCAATTACTTCACCTTGCGCAGTTACTTTAGCTTGATAAGCAATACTTAACTGACCATCAGAGTTTAATGCTTGCGCTAAGTCAGCTGCTAGTTCTTTTTGAAAATCAATTTTGGCGAGTATGTCTGGATCAAACAGTGCGCATTGATTTCGGCCACTTTCTTTAGCGCGAGAAATAGCATGCTCAGCTGAACTTATTACATCAAAACGATTGTCTATTTGCGCCGGAAACAAGACAGCTCCCATACTGCATTTTATTTTGATTTGCCTTTCACCAACAATGCACGGTTCGCTTAAAATAGCTTTAATGGCTTGCCAATGAACATTGAGCACTGATGATGTTTTGCCTTTTACATTAGACAACACCATCGCAAATTCGTCACCTGAATTACGAGCGATAAACTTATCTTTCGACGAGTAATGCCCCAACCTGAGCCCTAGCTGCCTAATCACTTGATCCCCAACATCATCGCCATACTTTCGGTTAATATCACCGAAGCAATCTAAGTCAATCAACATAAACATAGCGTTAGTATTATTTTTTTTGCACTCAATATACTTTTCATTAATCACTTCAAGTAACCGAGCGCGATTTGGCAATTTAGACTCATAATCGAAATAAGCCATTCTTTCGAGGCGTTTTTGTAAGTTACTGCGACGGATCTCAGAACCCGCACGTGATGAAAATACTTTCATTGCGTTTAGCAAATCACTGTTTGGCTTATAAGCATGATTATAAAGCAATGCAAGTACCCCAACGGCGTTATTACTTTCATCAAGTAGCGGAGATCCTATGTAAGAGACTATGGATTCATCATTAAGCATTTTATCTTCAGGGAATAAGCTCGCAACGTTATCAGGGTAAATACATATTTCATTTGAGGCGACTATTTCACAGGGGGAACCACATAAAGCATATGAAAAATTATTAATTATCTGGCCATCTTTTAACGCCACTAAAGTATCGATACAGCGTTGCTCTCGCTGTTTAATCGTACTAATTAAGATGTAATTTGCTTTAGAAAAATCATAAAGTATTTTTGCAATCTCTTCATAAAAGTGTCTACTGTCTATACTAGAAAGCCCTTCTGCAAGCTTTGTAATCGCTTGTTGAAGGTGTAAATTACTCTGCTTTTCATTGAAAAGGGAAGCGCTTTTTTGCTTATAAGAAGAAAAAATTAATAATGTATAGAACACAGAAAATACAGTTAACGGTAACCCCCCGATGTAAAACAGTGCTAACTCTAACTGATCTATTTTATAGCCTACATAACTCACACTTCCTTGTGTGATTAAAAGCAGCACTAATGCACTAGCTACAACGCTTTGCTGTTGCTTATAAAACTTAATGGCAAATAGTAATAGACACCCCCAAGTAACAAAAGTAATACCATAGAAGAGCATTGAAATATTACTTTTAACACCACTGAGTAACGCCACATTATCGTTAAAAATACTTTTATAATTTACTAATTTTATCGATTCATCGTAACGAATTGAATAAGAAGTGAAGCTACTTACAGCCAATAAGGTTGCCACTATCACTATTAATAAAATGGTAAGTGAATTGCTGTATTTAAATTCACACCAACGACTAAAAGTAAAAAATATAATTGGAATTGCTAGCAAGACTAAACCACTATGGATATCGCTGTAAGCCATTGCTTCAGCTAAATTAATTGCAGTATGTAACTTCCAACTGATTAAATGAAAGAAAAATATAACAACATTTAATACAACTAAGCTAAACAGATAAACTTGTCGCTGATGCACACCTGATAAAAAAATCAGTACTGCACACATAAGATTCAAGGTCATAACTGTTGTATAGTAAACTTCCAATAGAGTCCCCAATAATTAGTAAGTAACGACGTTTATGCAATGTACTTTTATTTCTTAGTATTGATTAATAAAATTGGCTGGGTAAAACTTTCACTTAACAAAGATTACCTATAGTATTAGGGTCTGTTGACCTTTGCGGATTAAAATTCGTTCAAACTCGGGGCGGTTTAATCGCGGCGCGAGGTTTGTAACCTAGTGGGCTAAGTAAAAACCGAGCAACAAAGAGTAAATCGCCCCGAGGCAGACCCAAAGGGCAGCGCCTGTTTGGCATTGATGCTGCGTTATCGCCTATTTATGGGGAATAACCACACTACATAGGCGCTATAGGCGCTGCCTTGCCTAAATACCAAACAGACGA